>JBAPYE010000527.1:0-14024 GCA_049284575.1 Desulfobacterales bacterium | reverse complement strand
ATCCCCTTGAGACCCGAGTGCTTGGTGATCGCCGCCGTCAGCGTCGTCTTGCCGTGGTCTATGTGCCCAATGGTCCCGACATTCACATGCGGCTTTGTGCGCGCAAACTTCTCTTTTGCCATTTTTTCATCCTCCCCCGAAACGGGCTGAATATTTCAAATTACAGATCAGCGCCCTGCCCAGTAATGCTTGCACAGCCGGTAAAAACCAAATCCTGTAAATCAGAGAGTCGAAAACAGGTGCGGCGGGGCTTGAAGAGTTACCAGCGGTAATGCGCAAAGGCCTTGTTGGCTTCTGCCATCTTGTGGGTATCTTCCTTTTTTTTGATGGCCGATCCTCGCCTGTTGGCCGCATCCAGCAGTTCGCCGGCGAGCTTGCGCGCCATTCCCTTTTCGGAACGCTTCTGAGCGAAACCGATCAACCAGCGAATCCCCAGTGCGGTTCTTCGAGAGGGCCGAATTTCGGTTGGCACCTGATAGGTGGAACCCCCGACCCGCCGCGATTTGACCTCAATCGTGGGGCGCACGTTATCGATCGCCTGCTCGAAAACTTTGAGAGGCTCCTCCTTTGATTTTTCCTGGATGATGTTGAAGGCGTCGTATACAATCCGCTCGGCGACGCTCTTTTTACCCTCCACCATGATGGAGTTGGTAAACTTCGCCACAAGCTTGCTGTTGCAAACAGAGTCCGGAATGATGACCCGCTCTGGGACTTCTCTTCTTCTTGGCATATCTTACACCGCTTCTTGTCTTATTGAATTTGTCAGTAGCCCTTTATCAAGACCCGAAATACAAGACGACTATTTGGGTTTCTTCGCTCCGTACTTCGAGCGCCCCTGTTTGCGATCATCAACTCCTAAAGCATCCAGGGTGCCCCGGACGATATGATACCGAACACCGGGTAAATCTTTGACACGCCCGCCCCGGACCAGAACCACGGAGTGCTCCTGCAGGTTGTGCCCGATCCCCGGGATGTAAGCCGTAACCTCCACGCCGGTCGTCAACCGCACCCTGGCGACCTTGCGCAAGGCGGAGTTGGGTTTTTTGGGTGTCGAGGTATATACGCGGGTGCACACGCCCCGCTTCTGGGGCGCCTGCTTGAGTGCCGGCGTGTTGGTCTTTTTCTTGACTCGTTTTCTACCGTTGCGAACTAACTGGTTGATGGTCGGCATATTACCCTCGCGGTCTTAAATTGCGTTGCGTTTCCCACGGGCTGACAAAATGTGCATACGTATACTCCCGCGAGAACTTTGTCAAGATTTTTATGGGTTACCCCCATTTTTGTCTACTCGCCGAGGGTCTCCTCGATCAGGTCCTCGGCTTCCTCAGCCAGCGGGTTCTTGAAATGGGCGACCTTCACTTTTCGATATGCCGGCATACCGGTGCCGGCCGGAATCAGTCGGCCCATAATGACATTTTCCTTGAGTCCGCGCAGGTAATCCTTGGCGCCGGCGATACTGGCCTCGGTCAGGACTTTGGTGGTCTCCTGAAAGGAGGCGGCCGAGATAAAACTCTCCGTGCTCAAAGAGGCCTTGGTAATCCCCAGGATCAGCGGTTCAGCCGTGGCCGGTTTGCCGCCCTGCTCGATGATCTGGCGGTTGACCTCCTCGAAACGGCCGCGATCGACCTGCTCCTCGAAGATAAAGTCGGTATCGCCGACCTCGGTCACCTTGACGCGGCGCATCATCTGCTTGACGATCACCTCGATGTGCTTGTCGTTGATCCGCACGCCCTGCAGCCGGTACACCTCCTGGACCTCATTTACCAGGTAACGGGCCAGGGCGATCTCGCCCTTGATGCCCAGAATATCCTGGGGGTTTGCCGACCCACCGACGATCGGTTCGCCGGCGCGCACGTAATCGCCCTCATAGACGTTGATGTGTTTTCCGCGGGGAATCAGGTACTCGCGTTTTTCTCCGACATCCACCGGCGTCACGGTCACCTTCTGCTTGCCCTTTTTGGTGCTCTTCGCAATCGAGACGTAGCCGTCGATTTCGCTCAGCAAAGAGGCCTCCTTGGGCTTGCGAATTTCAAACAGCTCCGCCACGCGCGGGAGACCGCCGGTGATGTCCTTGGTTTTGGTGGTGGCCCGCGGCAGCTTCGCAACGATATCACCGGCCTTGACCTCGTCGCCCTCCTCCACCAGAATAATGGCGTCCACCGGCAGGATGTATCGGGCAACACCCGAGGATTGGCTCAGTTTGGCCGTTTTGCCGTCCTGATCCTTGATGGAGATCCGCGGGCGAACCTCCGCGTTCTTGGCCTCGATGATGGTCCGGGAAGATTTACCGGTGACGGGGTCCACCTTTTCCTGCATGGTTTTTCCCGGTTCAATGTCCCCGAACTTGACCGTACCGGCCACCTCGGTGATGATCGGGGTGGTAAATGGGTCCCAGGTGGCGATCAGGTCCCCCGGTTGAACGCTCTGACCATCGCTGACCATCAGGTTGGCGCCATAGATCACCGGATGCCGCTCCCGCTCCCGGCCGACTTCGTTGACGATGGCAAACTCCCCGCCGCGGCGGTTCATGAGAACGGTCTGATTGTCGGCGTTGCGCACCACATTGAGGTCGATGAACTTGATGGTGCCTTCCACCCGCGCGCGGGTATCGGCCTGTTCGACCCGCCGGCTGGCGGTGCCGCCGATGTGAAAGGTCCGCATGGTCAGCTGCGTGCCGGGCTCCCCGATGGACTGGGCCGCGAGAATTCCCACCGCCTGGCCGATTTCGACCCGGCTACCGTGCGACAGGTCGCGACCGTAGCACTTGGCGCAGATGCCGCGGCTGGATTTACAGGTCAACGCCGAGCGGATATACACCCGGGTAATGCCGGCGTTTTCGATCCGACGCACGGCGGTTTCATTGATTTCCTCGCCGGCCTTGACCAGGACCTTGTCGGTAAACGGGTCCAGGATGTCGTCGACGGCGATCCGGCCGAGAATTCGTTCTCCGATATCCTGGATGATTTCACCGCCCTCCATCAGGGGTTCGACCTCAACGCCCACCATGGTGCCGCAGTCTTCTTCGAAAACCGTGCAGTCCTGGGCCACGTCCGCCAAACGGCGCGTGAGGTAGCCCGAGTTGGCGGTTTTGAGCGCTGTATCCGCCAACCCCTTGCGTGCGCCGTGGGTGGAGATAAAATACTGCAGCACGGACAACCCTTCGCGGAAGTTGGCGGTGATCGGGGTTTCGATAATTTCACCGGAGGGCTTGGCCATCAGGCCGCGCATGCCGGCCAGCTGCCGCATCTGGTCCTTGCTGCCGCGGGCACCGGAATCCGCCATCATGTAAATGGGGTTGAAGCTTTCGTGGCCGACGGGGACCCCGTTTTCGTCCATGATCGGTTTGCCCGCCTCGTCGGTAATCGGCGCGGCCTTCATGACCGCCATCATCTCGTTGGCGACGTCATCGGTTGCCTTGGCCCAAATGTCGACCACTTTGTTGTACTTTTCACCCGGGGTGATGAGCCCCTCGGTGTACTGTTTGTCGATTTCTTTGACCCGCTCTTCAGCCGCACTGATGATGGTTTTCTTGGCCGGCGGGATGATCATGGCGTCGATCGAAATCGACAGGCCGCCTTCGGTTGAGTAGTGGTAGCCGATGTCTTTGAGCCGGTCGGAGAGGATCACGGTGGCCTTGGCACCGAGGTTGCGGTAGACAAAATCCACCAGTTCCCGAAGGTTTTTCTTGTCCATCACCCGGTTGACGGTTTTGAATGAAATTTCCGGCCGTTTTTCGAGGACGTGAAAAAAATGGTTCTCGTCGTTGCTGAAACGCCGGTGGAGCGTTTCACCTTCCTCGAGGGCAAAGACCGCGTCGACCTCCGAATCCTCGGCGCTGAAGACGCGCTTGAATTCATCCTTGCGCAGCAGCCCGAGGTAGCCGTTGTTCTTGCGGTCCTGACCCACCGAGTATTTCTCGACCATATCGATGAAATCGGCCCCTGCCTGGAGTTCGGCGGCGGTGGCTTCGGCTTCGGCATCGCCCGCGGACAGGATGTGGCGCAGCACCAGGATGGGCTCCTTGGGGATGATTTCCCACAGGAGGATGCGGCCGGCGGTGGTCTTCAACTTTTCGCCTTCCATCCGCACTTCCACCACGGCGTGCAGATCGATCACCGCGGCATCGTAGGCCGAACGGATTTCGTCCGGGCCGGAGAAAAGCATGCCGGTGCCTTTGACGCCCTCGAGATCAAGGGTCATGTAGTAGATACCCAGGACGATGTCCTGGGTCGGCACGATGATCGGGCTTCCGTTGGCCGGCGAGAGGATGTTGTTGCTGGCCAGCATCAGGACCCGGGCTTCGATCTGGGATTCCACCGACAGGGGAATGTGGACCGCCATCTGGTCGCCGTCGAAATCGGCGTTAAAGGCGGTACACACCAGCGGGTGCAGCTGAATGGCCTTGCCCTCGATCAGGGTCGGCTCAAAGGCTTGGATGCCCAGACGGTGCAGCGTCGGCGCGCGGTTGAGCATAATCGGGTATTCGCGCACCACCTCGTCCAAAGTGTCCCAGACCTCCGGGACTTCGCGTTCCACCATTTTTTTGGCGCTTTTGACTGTGGACACCAGCCCCTTTTCCTCCAGCCGGTAGTAGACAAAGGGCTTGAAGAGCTCCAGGGCCATTTTTTTGGGCAGCCCGCACTGGTGCAGCCGCAGGTTGGGGCCGATGGTGATGACGGTTCGCCCGGAATAGTCCACCCGTTTTCCCAGCAGGTTCTGGCGGAAGCGGCCCTGTTTGCCTTTCAGGGTGTCGCTCAGGGACTTGAGCGGCCGTTTGTTGGTACCGGTGATGACCCTGCCGTGCCGGCCGTTGTCGAACAGCACGTCGACGGCCTCCTGCAGCATGCGCTTTTCGTTGCGCACGATAATGTCGGGGGCCTTCAGATCGACCAGCCGTTTCAGGCGGTTGTTGCGGTTGATGACCCGCCGGTAGAGGTCGTTGAGGTCCGAGGTGGCGAAACGCCCGCCTTCCAGTGGCACCAGCGGCCGCAGATCGGGGGGCAGCACCGGGATGATGTCCATGATCATCCAGGCCGGGTTGATCCCGGAGCGCCGAAAGGCGTCGATGATCTTCAGGCGCTTGGAGAGCTTCTTGCGTTTGGCCTCGGAGCCCGTGGCCTGGATTTCACCTTTGATTTGGATGTAGAGCGCTTCGAGATCCAGCTCCTCCAGAAGCTTTTTGACCGCCTCGGCGCCGATGCCGGCCTCGAACTTGGGGCCGTAGGTTTCCAGCGCTTCGCGGTATTTCTCGTCGGAGAGCAGCTGGTATTTGCTGAGCCCCGTGTCTTTGGGATCGATGACGATGTAGCTGTCGAAGTAGAGAACCTTCTCCAGGCTTTTGAGCGTCAGGTCCAGCAGATTGCCGATCTTGCTGGGCAGACTCTTTAAAAACCAGATGTGGGCGCACGGCGTGGCCAGTTCGATATGCCCCATGCGCTCACGGCGGACCTTGGACTGAATGACCTCCACGCCGCACTTCTCGCAGATGACCCCGCGGTGTTTCATCCGCTTGTACTTGCCGCAGTTACACTCGTAATCCTTTGTGGGACCGAAGATCTTGGCGCAGAAAAGCCCATCGCGTTCCGGTTTGAAGGTGCGGTAGTTGATGGTCTCGGGCTTTTTGATTTCTCCGTGGGACCACTGACGAATCTGTTCGGGCGAAGCCAGGCCGATTTGAACGGCGGTGTAGTTTCGGGGATCGGTGGGCTTGGCAAAAAAATCGTATAATGTTTCCATATCAATTTCCTGTTTTAGGAACGATGAGGGTCGCGGCAACGCGCAAGACGACCGTTTCGGTGGACGCTCGAGGGGCCCGGGCAGGCCGGGCT
Source organism: Desulfobacterales bacterium (assembly GCA_049284575.1). Lineage (GTDB taxonomy): Bacteria > Desulfobacterota > Desulfobacteria > Desulfobacterales > JAABRJ01 > JAABRJ01. The sequence goes on along the minus strand of JBAPYE010000527.1, from coordinate 8,196 downwards.
AGTCTTCACCTTCAAGCAGTTTCACATCCAAACCGAGCGCCTGGAGTTCCTTGGTGAGCACCTTGAACGATTCGGGGATGCCGGGCTCCAGAACGTTTTGCCCCTTGACGATCTTTTCATACATCCGGGTGCGCCCGGCCATATCGTCGGACTTGACGGTCAAAAATTCCTGCAGCGCGTGGGCGGCCCCATAGGCCTCCATGGCCCAAACCTCCATCTCGCCGAGGCGCTGGCCGCCGAACTGGGCCTTGCCGCCGAGAGGCTGCTGGGTCACCAGCGAATAGGGGCCGATGGAGCGGGCGTGGATCTTGTCGTCGACCAGGTGGTGCAGTTTGAGCATATACATGGTGCCCACCGTGATTTTCTGATCAAACGGCTCGCCGGTGCGACCGTCGTAGAGGGTTGCCTGACCGGTGGTCGCCAGCCCGGCCTCCTTGAGCAGCGCTTTTATTTCACTTTCTTTGGCCCCGTCGAAAACCGGGGTCGCCATGTGGACCCCCTCCCGGTAATACCCGACATAATCGGCCAGCGCGGGGGCGTCCATTGTGTCGATAAAGGCCAGCTGCTCGGGCTTGTCGAACAGTTTTTGGACCTTTTTGCGAAGTTCCTCGTAGCGTTGCTCCTCCACCAGCTCGTTGAGCTGTCTAGCGAGGCCCTTGGCGGCATATCCCAGGTGAATTTCCAGAATCTGCCCGACGTTCATACGCGAGGGCACGCCGAGGGGGTTGAGCACCATGTCCACGGTGGTGCCGTCTTCGAAGTACGGCATGTCCTCGACGGGGTGAATGCGGCTGACGACCCCCTTGTTGCCGTGGCGCCCGGCCATCTTGTCACCCACCGAAAGCTTGCGTTTCATGGCCACATAGACTTTGACCAGCTTGATGACCCCCGGCGGCAGGTCATCGCCTTTTTCATAACGGCTGACATGCTCTTCGAAAGCCAGGCGGCAGGCGTCGCGCTGCTCCCGGTAGCGATCCAGAATCTCGTGCACCTGCTCGGTCACCTGCTCATCTTCCAGCACAATGCCTTCCAGATGCGCCAGCGGGATATCCACCAGGGCGACCGGTGTGATTTCAGCACCCTTGGCCACCAGGGTGCGCTTGTCTTTTTTCAGCGGGGCCACGCTCTTCTGCCCGGCCAGAATTTCGCCGAGGCGCTCGCGCACCACCTTGTCGATTATCCGCAGCTCGTCTTCCCGGTTTTGCTCCAAGAGGGCGATTTCACTGTCCTCGATTTCGCGGGTGCGATCGTCTTTTTCAACCCCACGGCGCGAAAACACCTTGGCATCGATCACGATCCCCTCGACCCCGGGGGGAATCCGCAGCGAGGTGTCCTTGACGTCCCCGGCCTTCTCGCCGAATATCGCCCGCAGCAGTTTCTCCTCCGGCGAAAGCTGGGTTTCGCCTTTGGGGGTGATTTTGCCCACCAGAACGTCTCCGGGCTTGACCTCGGCACCGAGACGAATGATGCCGCTTTCGTCCAGATCTTTCAGGGCTTCCTCCCCGACGTTGGGGATATCCCGGGTGATTTCCTCCTTGCCCAGCTTGGTGTCGCGCGCCACGACCTCGAACTCCTCGATATGAACCGAGGTGTAAATCCCGTCGCGCACGAGCCCTTCGCTTACCAGGATCGAGTCTTCGAAATTGTAGCCGCCCCAGGGCATGAAGGCCACGGTGACGTTCTTGCCCAGGGCGAGCTCCCCGTTTTCGGTGGCCGGGCCGTCGGCGATAATCTCACCGGCCCTGATCTTTTGACCCTTCCTGACAATCGGGCGATGGTTGAAGCAGGTGTTCTGGTTGCTGCGCACGAATTTGGACAGGTTGTAAATGGTCACCGGCTTTTTTTTCGCGTCGGCGGAAATGGTTTCGTGCCGCAGTACAATTCGCGCAGCGTCAACGTCCTCCACGACGCCGTCACGTTTGGCGACCAGGGTCACGCCGGAGTCCTGGGCCACCACCCCTTCGATGCCGGTGCCCACCAGGGGGGCCTTGCTGACAATCAGCGGCACTGCCTGGCGCTGCATGTTGGAGCCCATCAAGGCGCGGTTGGCGTCATCGTTTTCCAGAAAGGGAATCAGGGAAGCCGAAACGCTCACCAGCTGATTGGGCGAGATGTCCATCAGCTCGATTTTCTCCCGCGGCGTCATGGTGAACTCGCCTTCGATGCGCGAGGTCACCAGCTCGTTGATGAACTCATTTTTCTCGTTGATCGGCGCGTTGGCCTGCGCGATCGGGTGTTTTTTCTCCTCGAAGGCGCTCAGCGAGCGGATGGCGGTGGTCACGGTGGCGTCCTTGACCACCCGGTAAGGCGTTTCGATGAAACCGTAATCGTTGACCCGCGCATAGGTGCTGAGGGATACGATCAGCCCGATGTTGGGCCCTTCAGGGGTTTCAATGGGGCATATCCGGCCGTAGTGGGAGGGGTGCACGTCGCGCACCTCGAAGCCGGCGCGCTCGCGGGTCAACCCGCCGGGCCCGAGGGCGCTGAGGCGCCGTTTGTGGGTGGTTTCAGAAAGCGGGTTGGTCTGATCCATGAACTGGCTGAGCTGGCTGGTGCCGAAAAACTCCTTGACCACGGCGGAAACCGGTTTGGGGTTGACCAGGTCGTGGGGCATCAGAGCATCGACTTCCTGCAGGCTCATGCGCTCCTTGATGGCGCGCTCCATGCGCACCAGCCCGATGCGGTACTGGTTTTCCAGGAGCTCCCCGACCGCCCGGATCCGGCGGTTGCCCAAGTGGTCGATGTCATCCACCATGCCCTGCGTATCCCGCAGCTCCACCAGAATCTTGGCGGTCATGAGGATGTCCTCCTTGCGGAGGGTGCGCACGCTGATGGGGGAGTCCACTCCGAGGCGCAGGTTGATCTTCAGCCGCCCGACATCGGAAAGGTCGTAAAAGGCGGATTTGAAAAAGAGGTGATCGACGAAATCCTGGGCGACCTCCGGAGTGGCGGGGTTGCCCGGCCGCAGCCGGCGATAGATTTCCACCAGCGCTTCCTCGCGGCTTTCAACCTTGTCCAACAGCAGGGTCTTGCGGATGGAATCGCTGCTGGACACCCCGTCGATAAACAGGATCGCAAATTCCGACACCGCGGCGGCCTGAATAACCTTCAGAAGGTCCTCGTCGATCTTGTCGTTGGCCTTGGCGATGACCTCGCCGGATTCGGGGTCCTCGACGCCAAAGGCCAGGACCTTGCCCAGCAGTTCCTGTTCGCCCAGGGGCAGCACATCCAGACCGCTGGCCTTGATCTGGCGCAGGGCGCGCTGGGTGTACATGCGGCCTTTCTTGACCAGCAGTTCGCCACTGGCCGGATCGAGGATGTCCACGGTTGCCCGCAGGCCCTTGAGAAAGTCGGGGTTGAATTCCCGAAAAAAGTCGTCCCCCCGGCGGGTGATTTTTTCGGTTTTATAGAAGTACTGCAGGAGATCGTCCGAGCTGTAGCCGAAGGCTTTAAACAGCAGGGTCACGGGAAACTTCCGACGCCGGTCGATGCGAATATGGACGATATCCTTGGGGTCCACCTCCATGTCGATCCAGGACCCCCGCACCGGGATGATTCGCGAACTGTAGATGACCTTGCCGCTGGAATGGGTCTTGCCCTGGTCATGGTCGAAAAATACGCCCGAAGACCGGTGCAGTTGGCTGACCACCACCCGCTCGGTGCCGTTGATGATGAAGGTGCCCTTCTCGGTCATCAGCGGAATGGTCCCGAAATAAATTTCCTGCTCCTTGATATCCCGAATATTGGAAACCCCGGATTCCTTGTCGACATCGTAGACCACCAGCCGGACGGTGATCCGCATGGGGATTTCATACGTCATGCCGCGATGAATGCACTCGTGAACGTCGTGTTTGACTTCACCAAAGCGATAAGAGACAAATTCCAGGGATGCGCTGCCGGTAAAATCCTTGATGGGAAAAACGGATCGAAAAACGGCTTGGAGGCCGTGTTCGTGCCGCTTTTCGGGGGGCACATCGATCTGCAGGAAGCGCTGGTAGGATTCCCGCTGCATCCCGATAAGATCCGGTATGTCGATGATCTTTTTGATCTTCCCGAAATTTTTTCTTAAACGCCTGCTGATCATGGGCATTTCAGACATGACATCTCCACTCTATGATAACGGTAAAGCGGAAATGGGGTACCGAGGCCTTTTCGGATCCCATTTCCGCATTGGTGCTGACGTGTTCAGGCGCTGGCATGGCGCGACCTGAGCGCTATTTCAACTCGACCTGAGCACCGGCTTCCTCGAGTTGCGCCTTGATTTTTTCGGCCTCCTCCTTGCCCACGGCCTCCTTAACCGGTTTCGGTGCCTCATCCACCAGCGCCTTGGCGTCCTTCAAGCCCAGGCCCGTGATGGCGCGGACTTCCTTGATGACCTGGATCTTCTTGTCCCCGGCGGCGAGCAGGATGATATCGAACTCGGTTTTTTCCTCTTCGTCGGCAGCGGCACCGGCGCCTTCGGCCGGCCCGGCGGCCATCATGGCAATCGGCGCGGCGGCCGAGACCCCGAACTTGTCTTCGAGCTCTTTGACCAGCTCGGAGAGTTCGAGAACGGTCATGTTAGCAATAAAATCAATTACATCTTGTCGTGTAAGGTCTGCCATTTCTATTGTTTCCTCCAGTTTTTTTAATTGGATTGCAGGCAGTTACGCCGCTTCTTTCTGTTCCCGGATCGCCCGCAGGACATTCACCAAACGGGTCGGCACGTCGTTGAGGGCGCGTACCAGCGCGGTCGGCACACCATTCATGGCCGACAGCACCTGGGCCAGCAGAACTTCCCGGGACGGCAGGGACGACAGGGCCTTGATGCGCTGCAAGTCAAGAGCTCTTCCACCCATTGCGCCGAATTTGATTTCAAATTTCTTGTTTTCATCGGCGAATTTGGTGAGGATTTTGGCCGGTCCGACCGGGTCATCGTAACTCAGGGCGATGGCACTGGGGCCCTTGAATAGATCCTTGATCACCGCAACATCGGTACCTTCGGCAGCAATGGACAGCAGCGTATTCTTGACGACCTGATACTCCACGTTTTCTTCACGCAGTTTCCGCCGCAGGTCATTGATCGCGGCCACATTCAGGCCCTTGTAATCGGTGACGATAACCACCTTGGACCGCGAAAACTTGTCCCTGATCTCTTCGACGATCTGTTTTTTCTGCTCGATTTTCAAAGTAGTGAAAACACCTCCTTTCCGTTTTCTGCAAAAAACCGGAGGCAACGCACAGTTCACGTCTTCTGCCTCGGTAGGCCGGTGAAACCGATTATACACCCGCTGGTGAACCTACGGTCTTTGACAGGTTTTTTGATAGCTGCGTTAAATGGTTCGAGGTCTGGCATTCAAGCGGTTTGCACCGCATAAACACCCTTGGCGATTATGAAAGCCCTGCGGCAAAAGGATCTGCAGGCGGCGTTTGGGTGGATGCTACTTGATCAGATCTTTGACGAATCCAGAATCGATCTTGATCCCGGGGCCCATGGTTGTGGACACCGCAATGGTCCGCAGGTAGGTGCCCTTGGCCGAGGCCGGCTTGATCCGCACGATGGTCTCCAGGAAGGCTGTCAGGTTTTCAAGGATTTTCTCAACCCCGAACGAGACTTTGCCCATGGGGGCATGAACGATGCCGGCCTTTTCGACCCGAAAATCGATTTTCCCGGCCTTGAGTTCGGAGACGGCCTTGCCGACATCGAAGGTCACGGTGCCGGTCTTGGCATTGGGCATCAACCCCCGAGGGCCAAGCAGCCGGCCGATTTTTCCGACGGCGCCCATCATGTCCGGCGTCGCAACGGCCTTGTCGAAATCAAACCACCCCTCCTTGATTTTTTCGATCAGGTCGTCGTTGCCCACAAAATCGGCCCCCCCGTCAGCGGCTTCTTTTTCCTTCTCGCCTTTTGCGAACACCAGGACCCTGACTTCTTTGCCCAAGCCGTTGGGCAGAATGACAGTGCCGCGCACCATCTGGTCTGCATGCCGGGGGTCAACCCCCAGGCGAACGGCGACATCGATGGTTTCGTCAAATTTGGCGTAGGAGGTATCGATGGCCAACTGAACGGCTTCGGGAAAATCGTAGCGCTTATTGGCGTCGAGCTTGGCCTTGTTGTTTGTGTATTTTTTACCGCGCTTCGGCATTTTATCTTACTCGCTCCTTTTTTTTCAAACGACCTCGATTCCCATGCTTCTCGCCGTACCAGCAACGATCTTGCTGGCCGCCTCCAAATCATAGGCATTCAGGTCCACCATTTTCTGCTGTGCGATTTCCTCTACCTGCTTCCGGGTCACTTTGGCTACTTTGGTTTTTTTGGGGTCCCCGGAGCCCTTGGCGATCTTGGCCGCTTTTTTCAGCAGCACGGAAGCCGGCGGGGTCTTGGTGATGAAGGTGAAGCTTCGGTCCTGATAGACGGTGATGACCACGGGAATGATCATGCCTTCGTCGTTTGCGGTACGGGCGTTGAAAGACTTGCAAAAGTCCATGATGTTGACGCCGTGCTGCCCCAGCGCAGGGCCGATCGGGGGAGATGGGTTGGCCTTCCCGGCAGTAACCTGCAGCTTAATCTGAGCCATTACCTTTTTTGCCATTTTCTCTTAACTCCTGAGCAGGGAAAGTTGAGCGCACCTGACCCTACAGCTTGGTGACTTGCACGAATTCCAGTTCTACCGGCGTAGAACGTCCAAAGATGCTGACCAACACTTTAATTTTGCCCTTTTCGGGGTTCACGTCTTCAACGGTGCCATTGAAGTTGTTGAAGGGGCCATCGATCACCCGGATTTCATCCCCCGGTTCGAAGAGATACTTAGGCTGCGGCTTCAGCTTGCCGGCCTCCATGCGGTGTAAGATCTGCTCGGCCTCTTCGTCGGATATGGGGGTCGGCTTCTTGCCACCCAGAAAGCCGGTGACTTTGGCCGTATCATTGACGATGTGCCACGTTTCCTCGTCCAACTCCATGCGGACCAAAATATAGCCGGGATAAAATTTTCTGGAGGTTGTTTTCCGTTTGCCCTTTACCAGTTCCACCACCTCTTCCGTCGGTAGCAGAACTTCTTCGAATTTCTCCGGGTGCGGCGAAGTGGCGATCCGGTCCTCGAGAGCCTGTTTGACCTTACCCTCAAAGCCCGAGTAAACATGAACGATGTACCATCTGAGTGCCACTGTCTTTCCCCCGTCTATGGCAGGACCGCCCGAATCATGCTGGACAACCCCATATCGACAATCCCCAAAAACAATGAGACGATCATGACCACCACGATGACAACGACCGTCGAGCCGGCCGCCTGCTTGCGCGTCGGCCAGGTGACTTTTTTGAGCTCAACCTTCACTTCGCGTAAAAATTGAACCGATTTGTCGAGGAAGTTCTTTTCCTGATTGGCAGCGGTGGCTTTGGTGCCAAATGAGGGTTTTTTGGAGAGCGCGGCCGGCCGTTTGACTTCGAGCGCCGAATCAGCGAAAAGTGTCGCCTTGGAGGCTGACGTCTCAGGCTTTGCTGCCGGCGCGTCGGTCGAATCGACCTGCTCCTGCTCCAGCTTCTTCTTTCCCGCCGGTTTTTTCCGCAGTAACCGTCCCATTGCGTTCCTAGATACACGAGTATTGACGATTCCGCCAAAAGTCGCGACTCGGCCTTGCGCTTCATCTCGCAGTGCCGGCAGCGTAAGTTACGTGTACCTTGGGCCTTGAGATTCGCGCGCCGAAGTGCGGCGCTTTTTTCGAAACCGTCTGATTTTGGACTTTTTAGCGGTCCATTGATTTTTGAACCGAAAAAAAAGGTTGGCAGGCCAGGAGGGATTCGAACCCCCAACACCCGGATTTGGAGTCCGATGCTCTACCATTCGAGCTACTGGCCTGCATCACCCTTCCGCCAAGCGACCCGCCCTTGCAGGTAGGCCGTCCACCGATCACATCTGGCATCGGGGGCTACTTGGTTTCCTTGTGCAGGGTATGCTGGTGGCAAAACCTGCAATACTTTTTGAATTCAAGCTTGTCCGGAGTCGTTCGCTTGTTTTTAGTGGTGGTATAATTGCGGCGCTTGCACTCCGAACACGCCAGGGTAATGATAATTCTCACCGGAATATTCCTCCGCCTATTCGAAGATTTCGGCTACCACGCCGGCGCCGACCGTGCGGCCGCCTTCACGGATCGCAAACCGCACCTCTTTTTCCATCGCGATCGGCGTGATCAGCTCCGCGGAGATCGTCACGTTGTCGCCCG
>JBAPYE010000526.1:0-11277 GCA_049284575.1 Desulfobacterales bacterium | reverse complement strand
CAGACCTGATGGAAAATAACATTCGCGTTCTGGTGGTCGACGACTCCGCCGTGGTGCGCAAGGTGTTTGTGGATGAGTTGTCCCGGGAACCGGGCATCGAGGTGGTCGGGACGGCCCCGGACCCTTACGTGGCGCGGGATAAAATCGTTCAGCTCAAGCCGGACGTGGTGACCCTGGACGTGGAAATGCCCCGGATGGACGGCATCACGTTTTTGAAAAAACTGATGCGCTACTACCCGCTGCCGGTGATCGTCGTCAGCTCGCTCACCCAGCGCAACAGCGCGCTTGCCCTGGAGGCCCTCGCCTGCGGGGCCCTGGAGGTGATCGCCAAACCCTGCGCGTCCTATTCGGTCGGCGATATGTGCCTGCAGTTGGCCGATAAGATCCGGGCCGTGGCACGGGTCCGGGTGGCGGCCCGCAAAACCGACAGCCCGCCCGAGGGGCCGGTGCGCAAGGCCGTCTTCGGCGCCCGCGCCATGACCGCCACCACCAACAAGATCATCGGCATCGGCGCGTCCACCGGCGGAACCGAGGCCCTGCGGCAGGTGTTGGCCAGTTTTCCGCCCAACAGCCCCGGCATTCTGGTGGTTCAGCACATGCCGGCGCAGTTCACGACCTCGTTTGCCCAGCGGCTGGATTCGCTCTGCGACGTCCACGTCAAGGAAGCCCAGGATGGGGATTCGGTCATCAACGGTCAGGTCCTGATCGCCCCCGGCAATTTTCACATGCTCTTAAAGCGCAGCGGCGCCCGCTATTATGTTCAAGTCAAGCAAGGGCCCCTGGTCCACCATCAAAGGCCGTCGGTGGACGTGCTGTTCAAATCGGTGGCGGACTTCGCCGGCGCCAATGCCCTGGGAATCATTTTAACCGGCATGGGCGCCGACGGGGCCGACGGCTTGCTGCGGATGAAGCAGGCCGGCGCACGCACCATCGCCCAGGATGAAAAGAGCTGCGTGGTGTTCGGCATGCCGCGCGAGGCCATCAAGATCGGTGCGGTGGACCGCATCGTCGACATCGCTGAGGTCGCTCAGACCGCCCTCAACATGATCCGCTAGTTCAAAGCGCCATCCCCGCCATGGAACTGACCGCCCGACAATTTGTGTTCTTTCAGGAGCTGGTCTACCGCGAGAGCGGCATCAATCTGCACGAGGGCAAACAGCAGCTGCTGATGGCGCGGCTGTCCAAGCGGCTTAGAAAAACCGGCATTGCGCGGGTGGAGGACTACCTGCAGGTCCTGGCACGCGACGGCGATGAGCGCATCCGTTTCATCGACGCGATTTCCACCAACCACACTTACTTCTTTCGCGAGGACCACCATTTCACCGTTCTCGATGCCGGCCATCGCCGCATCTGGTGCGCAGCGTCCTCCAGCGGGGAGGAGCCATACTCGATTGCCATTTACTGTCTGGAACAGGGGTTTCGGCCCGCCATTTTGGCCACCGATATATCCACTTCGGTACTCAGGACCGGCCAATCGGGGGTCTATCCCCTGGAAAAGGCCCGGCGGATTCCGCCCGCGACCCTCAAGAAGTATTTCCAAAAAGGACACGGTAGCTGGGAGGGCTACATCCGCCTGAAAGATGATATCCGGCGCATGGTGACCTTCCGACGCTTCAATCTGCTGACCGATGCGCCCCCGCCGGGCGAATTCGACATGATTTTCTGCCGCAACGTCATGATCTATTTCGACGGCGCGGTGAAGGAGACCGTGGTTAACAAGCTCTCGCGGTGTCTCAAACCCCACGGCCATTTCATCATCGGCGGCGCCGAAAGCCTCAACAACCTCAAGCACAGCCTCCACTACGTGAGGCCCAGCATCTATCGCAAGGGCGCCTGAGCGCCCGCTGCCGCCTGCCCGCCACTGGATACCCGCCTGATTTTCACGGTGGCCTTGGCCTGGTCGGACGACTCCCCGCTCGCCGGTCCCGCCCATTCCCGTGCGCCTTGGCGCTTGACGGGGAGGGTATCTACTTTAAAAATTCAATCGGCGCCGGGTCACCCTTTCGGTTTGCCCCGGATCTCGAATTTTTTCAGCTTGTGGATGCCGTAGGCGGTATCGGTGCGCAGATCAAGGTGGTGGGGCTCGATTGCAAGCTCCGATCCCTTGAGACTCTCAAAGAGCAGGTCGTTTGGGCCGAGTTCGAAGTGGTCTCGGGTGATGATGACAAAATCCCGGCCATAGGCCCGAAACAAAAGCCCATCCCGATACTTGGCCTGCAATTCGGCCGCAAACCGCTGCATCAGGCGGTTGCCCTGCTCCCAGCCCTGCCGCCGGTTGAACTGCGGCAGATTCTTGATGTGCAAAATGTGCAGGCAACGATAGGACGCCAGGATCTGGTCGTTTTGCAAAATGATCTGCAGATAGTCCTCATTGTAGAGGCCGGTGAGTTTGTCACTGAAAAAATAGGAGAAGCGGCGCTGCTCCATCTGGTTTTTGGGCAGCTGGTCGATGGCCTTCGGAATTTCCACATCTTTCAGGGCCTTGAGGGCCGCGGCGACGATGTCGGGGTCAAACTGGCTGCCGCTGAGCATTTTCATTTCCTGTAAGGCCTCGGCAACGGACTTGCGCGGCTTGTAGATGCGGTTGGTGGTCATGGCGTCAAAGGCGTCGGCAACCACAATGATCCTGGAGAGCAGGGGGATCTCCTGGCCCCGCAGCCCGTCCGGATACCCCATGCCGTCATAGCGTTCATGATGATGGCGGATAATTTCGGCAAGCCCCTTGTACATGGTAATGTTGGCGAGCATGGCATGTCCGGCCGAGGCATGCAGCTTGATCAGGTCGTAATCCAGCTCGGAAAGCTTGCCGGGCTTGAGCAGCACGGAATCCGGGGTGGCGATCTTGCCGATGTCATGCAGGCTCGCGGCCTGCTGCAGGACGCTGGTCTGATCATCGTCAAGGCCCAGTTCCACAGCCAGCATCCGGCTGTAATGGGCCACCCGGAGGGTATGGCCGGCGGTGTAGGTATCCCGCTGATCGATCATCGCGGCAAACGACAGAATGGTCTGCTCGTAATTCTCCGTGCGTTCCTTTTCAAGCCTGGACACCTGTTCCCGCTGTCGGAATGAGTTGACGGCAAAGCCGATGTCGCCCGCCAGTTCCTCCAGCATGGTGATCTCCTCCTGTTCGAAGCCCTCCCGGCGCATGGTGTAGACGCTGAGGGCCCCTATGGCGCGGGAGTAACGGTCGGCGCGGAGCGGCAGCGCCGCGACCGCCTGAAACCCGGTGACAGCAAAGCGGTCAAGCCACGGGCTGACACTTGTTTCCCGATCGTCCTGGACGATGACCACGGTTTTATCGGTCAGCATGCAGCGGGCTGCGGGTGACGATGAGAAGGGATCGGCGGGGTTGAATGGATCGTAAGGCGGACTCTCGGGAAACCGCACGGAATCATCGGCGGTGAAAACCGTATCGACCACGCCGGCATGCAAAAGGCAGATCCAGCTGTATCCGTAATGGCCGTGCTCGGCCATGGATTTGCAAGCCTCGCCCAGAAGGGTCTCCAGGTCCGTCGCCGAGAGGAGCAGCCCGTTGATTTCGGCAACCGTCTCCATGATTTCCCGCAGGTACAGTTCCCGGTCAAGCAGGGTGTTAATTTGTTCGGTCCGCTGGACGACCCTGGCTTCCAGGGTTGTGTTGAGGTCGTCGACCTCACGTTTTTTTTTCCGCAGATTGCGGTTCAGACGCAGGATATAAAGCGAGGTCAACCAGGTCAGGGTGACCGCGCAGACCAGCAGGGCGAGCTGTCGCCAATAGCGTCGCAACACGTCGGTGAGGGTGAACTGGCCGAAATCCGCATAGGGTCCGATGCGCAGGTCAAGCAGGCAGTCGTGCACCGGCTGATAGTTCAGGGGCACGGTCCAGCCGGCGCTGTTGCTGGCCCTGGCAGCAGGATCGTCGATCTCCATGGCCAGCAGGGCGGCGGTGACCGAGCGCGCCAGATCGATGGGCGTGGCCTTGTTGGCGGCCATTGGCCATTCCGGATACAGTTGGGTGCTGAGCCGGAAGGGAAAACCCGCGACATGCTGTTCGTTGAGAATATGGAATTCTTCAAGCCTGATGCTGCCGGCGGCGGCCATCCGTTCCAGGGTATCGGTGCGCACTGTGCCGGCGTCGACCGCGCCGTTTTTGACCGCATAAACGACCGCGTCATGGGTGTTGCCGTACTCGAGGGTGGAGAAGTAGCGCAAGGGGTCGATGCCCATTCGGTAGAGTTCCCGCCAGCACGTGATCCAGCCGCCGAATGAGCGCGGCTCCACCGCCATGAACGCCCGGCCCCGCAAATCGCTGATTTCTCTCAAGTCCTGGCGGTCGGCGCGGGCGAATATGACGCCGCCGAAGGTGGTGGCCTGCTGTCCCGGAAGATTCTGGTTGAGCAGGGTCGCTATCCGGCTTACGCCGTAAAGTTTTTCAAGCTCCACGTAAAAAGCCGGATTGGCCAGGACGAAATCGATCCGCTGCTCCCGGACAGCGGCATGAATCTGCGTGAAGTCAAGGGGAACGATCTGGAAGTGATGCCCGGTAAGCTTGGCGCTGAGATAGTCGGCGGTGGGGGCCCATATCCCCACGTCCACAGCCGAGCCGCGCTTGGCGAGGATGCCGATCTTGACCTCCCCAGGCGACTGGCCGTGGGCGCCGCCCTGCAGACCGGCAAGGGCCAGCAACAACAGGAGGCAAAAGCGCAGCCCGCCGCATCTGAGAACGGCCAGGAATTGTTTGCGAAAATGGCGGCTCACGGTTTTAGGGGGTTTCGCGCTCATCCGAGCTGTTGGAGTGTTCTGGTTGAGATATTTGCAGGATGGTCAACGACCCCGGAAAGGGTATCCTGGGCAGATGGGCGGCGGTCTCGGGACGGTCCATCACCGCATTCATAGGTGCGGTGAATTCGATTGTCCAGGAAAAAGCGCCATGTCTGGTTGATATGCCAATCCAGATTGATGGTACAAAATTTTGGCCCTAATTTCCAGTGGCTCGATTCATGGGGTTCCTACTTTTTCGAAATGCACCCCTTTACATCCAATGGGAATTAACCCGCCGCCCAAGAGTGAATCGGCCAGCGCGTCCAAACCGCCGAGGGTCAGACTCTGTTTGCGGCCCAGCGGCTGCCCCGCCTGGTTCAATACGTTTCCGAGTATCCCGGTCAAACCGCCGCTGTGGCTGCAGTGGCTGTATGGCAAAAGTTTCTGTAACCTTTTCCAGGCAGGATCGTCCTTGAACACAGATGCTATTCCCAATCGGGCCCGGCCTGTTTCAGCATTGCCGAGGCCAAGGTACACCGGATGGATAACGTAGAGCCCTATGCTGTTTTCTACAAGGAAAACAAGAGCGGTCTTTTCAGGTATCTCCTTCGCCTTACCGGTGAGCGGCAGCTCGCATGGGACCTGATGCAGGAGAGCTTCACCCGCTATCTTGCGCGCTACGGAACCGCCTGCGCCAACGGGTCACTGCTCTACGCCATTGCCAGAAATGCCGCCCTGGACGTATTCCGGCAGCGCGGCAGGATGCGGCCGGCTGAATCCGAACCGGCATCCGCCTGTGAAACCCCGGAGCAGCATGTAATTCAAAAGCAGTCGTGCGAGCTGCTGCTGGATGCCCTGGAGCATTTGCAAGCCGCCGACCGCGAGCTTTTGGCGCTGGTTGTTGCCCATGAACTTTCCTACCGTGATATGGGGTTGCTCCTCGGGATCAGCACGGGCAACGTAAAGGTCAGGGTTCACCGGGCACGCATGGCGTTAAAGAAAATACTCGAAGGAAAGAAGGCATGATGGATTATCTGACGAGCATGTATATCGATGATGAGATGGATCTGGACGAGAAAGTCCAGTTCGTTGAATACATTCGGAAATCAGACGACATGTACCGCGAAGCGCTGGATCTTCTGGCGCAGGAGCGGCTCCTGCGTTGCGCCCTCGTGGCGCCCAAAACTGACCTGGTTGCACGGCCGGGATGGAAAAGTGTTCTCAAACTCTGGTGGGCGGCACATTTCAGGCCCTTGGCCGCAGCTGCAGCAGGCCTGGCGGTGGGTTTCCTGCTCTTCGTTCTTTATCTCGCCCCGGACCCGCAGCCACAGAGCAGCCGCTTTGTGATCTTTCTCCCAAAGGCCCGACAAGTGGAACTCTCGGGCACCTTCACGGAATGGCAGCGGCTGCCCATGCAGCCGGTGGGCCGCACCGGCTATTGGGAACTGAACCTGCCCCTGACTTCCGGTGAACATCGCTACGTCTTTATCCTGGACAACGACCGACGAATAACCGACCCCACCCAGCCCCACAGGGAGTGGGACGATTTCGGTGGAGAAAATTCAATACTCAAGATAGGAGGCCAGGTATGAAAACATCATTCGGGCTTCTCCTTGGAATGGGCCTTTTTATGGCTGGCTGCTCCAGCCACTATTACAAAGTCGAAGGCCCGATGGTATCCGTGTACCTGAAGAAACCGGATGCCGGCAATGCGCAGTTTGCCTGCTCGCTCGATGATTACCAACCCCGTGAGGTTCGGGAGGTGGATGGCCACTGGGTGATCACGCTCCCTGGGGGCAGTGCTTTTCGCTATTTCTACATTGTGGACGGCGCGGCGTTCATCCCCCCGTGCCGGCTGAAGGAAAAAGACGACTTCGGCTCGGAAAACTGCATATTCGAACCCGGATTGTAACCCCGATCGATTTCCTTCGTTCTAATAAAAAAACCATTGAAAAATAGGGAGGGGGTAGATGAAAAAAATTTCTTTGACGCTCGTATTGATTTTCGGCCTGACGCTCATGGCCTGGGCAGAATCGGACGAGGCTCTCACCGAGCGCGCGATGCAGAGTGTTCAGCAGCGAACCGAGGAGATGGGGCGGCTGGGGGTACCCAAGGACAAAGCCGAAAAAATGCTCACCCAGATGGTGATGAATCGATTTCGAGAGGAAAACATCGTCCGCGCGGAACGCATCGTGATGCAAAACGTTCAGGAAGGCCTGCCCGTGGATCCCGTGATGAGCAAGGCCATGGAAGGGATGGCCAAAAGGATGGCGGATGACAAGACACTGGCGGCCATGGAGCAGGTGCGAAACCGTCAGATGTTCAGCCATCAGCTGGCCCGAAAACTCAGCAACGATCCAAAAACGGTGAAAGCCATCGCGGACACGGTCTACGATGCGCTTGCCGCCAGAATGCGGGCGGAAGAGATGACGCGGATCGCGGCCCGTCTTGAAGGGTGGGCCCGCCAGAAAACAAAAAACGAGAGCGCGAACATGGCCCTCCAGACCATGGAAACGGTACGGACTATGGCCAGGCTGGGAGCGCGCTCCCCGGATGTGTCTGAAACCGCCTGCCAGGCACTCCGTCACAATTATACCACCCGCCAGATGAGTCAAATTCGCACCAACTTTATGGCGCAGGCGCAAAAAAAGGATCCTGAACCCCTCGGCAAACAATACGCGGGTACTATCGGAAAAAGCGGCGGGGTCTCCAGTGCCTCGGGCAGCGGTACAGGGTATTCCGGTGGCAGCGACAGCGGCAGATCAGGCGGTTCGGGTAGCTCGGGTAGCTCGGGTAGCTCGGGTAGCTCAGGTGGCTCAGGTGGCTCAGGTGGTTCAGGTGGTTCAGGTGGTTCAGGCGGTTCAGGCGGTTCAGGCGGTTCAGGTGGTTCAGGCGGTTCAGGCGGTTCGGGCGGTTCAGGCGGTTCGGGCGGTTCGGGCGGTTCGGGCGGTTCGGGCGGTTCGGGCGGTTCGGGCGGCGGAAAATAATGGATCGGGAGATGGGACTGCAGGTTCGGGCACGACTGGCCCAAGCCCATGACACCGACAAAAAAATCCGACTGTCATCAGCTCACCGATTGATGCGAACCCCGCCCCGGTCGTGACCCTGACCCTCCAAAACCAGAGCGCGCCACCGGAGGGCGGTCTGATTTCAGAGGACGATGCCGAGAAGTTCCTCCACATGATTCATGATGCCTCCGATGTCATCGGGGATGGCGCGGGCGGGCGAAGTCTCGATGGGCCGCAGAAACGGCAAGGTTTCTCCGGCCCGGCGCTCCTCAATCCCTGGGGTACATGGCGTCGATGATTTCTGCGTATCGGCGGGACACCCGGTTTTTTTTGATCTTCAGGGTGGGGGTCAGCAGGCCGTTTTCAATGGTGAATTCGGGGACTATGCTGAATTTTTTGATGGATTCGTAGCCGGCGAAGCGCTGATTGGCGGCGGCAATCTCGGCCTCGATTAAGGCAATGACTTTTGGGGTGGCCATCAGGTCCTGCAGGTCGCCGAAGGCGATGCCCTCGGCCGCGGCCCAGGCCCGGAGGTTTTCCACGTCCAGGGTTACCAGGGCGGACAGGAATTTGCGCCGGTCGCCGATGACGCAGACCTGGTTGATGTACCTGGAGGTTGCGATAACCCCTTCGATGGCCGCCGGTGCGATATTCTTTCCACCGGCGGTGATGATCAACTCCTTTTTGCGGCCGGTGATGCGCAGGAAATCCTCGCTGTCGATTTCGCCGATGTCACCGGTCAACAACCACCCATCGGGAGTGATGGTCGCGGCGGTCTCCGCGGGCATCTTGTAGTATCCCTGCATGACGTTGCGGCCGCGGATCATCACCTCGCCGTCGTCGGCGGTTTTATGCGCTATCCCCGGTCCCGGCTGACCGACCCAGCCGAAGCGGTAATTGTCGCAGCGGTTGAGATGCGAAAAGGAGGTGTTTTCGGTCATGCCGACGCCCTCCAGAACGAGAATTCCCGCGGCGTGTAAAAAACGGCCGATCTCCGGGTTGAGGGGGGCGGCCCCACTGATGCACCAGCGCACCCGCCCGCCCAGGGCCGCCTGGATTTTGACGAAGACAAGCTTGGTGGCAAGGGCGTATTGGAGTCCCAGAAAGAGCGGCACCGGCTTTTTGGCGACCTTGAGGTCGCTGACCCGCTCACCCAGCGCGCGGGCCCAGTTGAAGATCTTCAGGGCGGCGCCGCCCTTGGCCTCCGCGCCGCCGATCACTTTGGAATAGACCTTTTCGTAGATCCGCGGGACGCTGGCAAACCAGTGCGGCCGGCAGGCCTGCATATCCTCCACCACGGTTTCCATGCTGCGGGTGAAGGTGGTCGCGCAGCCTATCAGGAGAGTGGCGTACAC
This sequence comes from Desulfobacterales bacterium, assembly GCA_049284575.1. Taxonomy (GTDB): domain Bacteria; phylum Desulfobacterota; class Desulfobacteria; order Desulfobacterales; family JAABRJ01; genus JAABRJ01. Next base: position 2,174 of record JBAPYE010000526.1, on the reverse strand, counting down.
GCAGGTGCGCGCAAATATATGGGCCAGGGGTAGAAATAGAAACACCTCGTCGCCGTCTTCGATGCGGGTGCTGCCTTGGACCGACTGGGCCGTGAAGGTGATGTTGTCGTGGGTCAACACGGCCCCCTTGGGAACGCCGGTGGTGCCGGAGGTGTAAACGATGCCGGCCGGGTCCTGGGGGCCGGTCGCGCGGGTCCGTTGTTCGAAGTCCGCATTCGGAATGTCCTGGCCCAGGACCAGGAAGTCTGCGAAACCGATCACCCAGTCGTCGTCCGGGACCTGCCCTTTGAAAAGCACCACGTTGCGGACTTTCGGGATCTGGGGCCGGATTTCGAAGAGCTTGTCCAACTGCCGGTTGTCTTCGGCAAATACGATCACAGCATCCGAATGGTCGATGATATAGCGGCAATCTTGGGGCAGGCTGGACTGGTAGATGCCCACGGTGACGCCGCCGGCGCAGGTGATCCCCATGTCGGTCAGCACCCAGCGGTAGCAGGAATAACTGACGATATTGACCTTGTCGCCCGCTACGACCCCCAGCGCCATCAGCGCCTTGGACACCTGGCGGACCTGGTCATAGAATTCCCCCCAGGTGACCGCGGCGGTGACCCCCGGTTGGGTGAACCAGCGGTAGGCGGGGCGGTCCGGGTGGCGATCGACAGTGGCGCTGAGCATCGCATGGGTGTTTTGGAAGTCGACGAATTGCATAGGAAATTTTTTTCTTCATCGGCAGCGGCGGTGACGTCTGCCGTCAGGTGCCCCCGGCCTCTGGCCCTATTCCGCCGGGAAAGGGCCTTGAGCTCGCAGTGACCTGCTGGGCCTTTCGATCCGGTAACACCTCGTGTTTCTAATCCAGGGGCCTCCAGCTTGTCAAGCCGCATTCGTAAAATGAATCGGATTTAGATCAGGGGAGTTTCGGGGATCCCCCTCGGGGCGGTTGTCCGCCGGCCCTGACCCTCTGGCCGACCGGAAGAGGTCGCGGCCGCCGTGCCGGATTCCAAAATAAAAATCTTGAAGTGGGTTTTTAGCGTCTTATCCTTGGTTCTCCGCCATTCCTGACTCCCCCATGTTGCCCGGCGCTTTGGCACCGGGGGCTCCCGAGCCGCCCAGCGGGGCCGTTTGCGGCCGCACTGGGTAACCTTTCAGCCGGAAAGGACCGCTCCCATGAACCCCGATCTGCAAGCGTTCATCGATATCGTCTGGACCAATCTCGGCCGTCTCCGGAGCCACGATGATGTTTATCGCATTTACAGGCGGCACCAATTCGTCGACCACGACGGTCAAAACCGTAAAAAATTCCGGGACGTGTTGAAAAGCGAGATGAAGAACATTGAAGGCTTCATCATCGATATGCGCGACGTTAGTCAGGTTCTGGCCAAAACCCCTGGTGACGATCGCATCGAGGGCCGGATGCAGATGAGAGGCCGGGCATGGCATCCGACCACGGAAGTCCTGCAGCCTTTCGAAAGCGGCTATCGGGTCACCGAACATCTGGCCGAGGCCTTCTACCATTTTGTCCGAGATCTGCCGGTGGTGCGGATCGGACCACGCCCCTCGATCAAGTACCGGCTCTACATCGCCCTTCAAGACGGGAATTACCGCCGGGGGGCTAACGCCTTGGCGGACGCCTTGCTGCAGGCCCTGAAGGAGATCGACGCCATCGGCGGTTTCCACAGTTTCAAGGCGATGGGTCCGTACAGCGTGATTGTCGACGGGCGCCGCGACCACATCGTCGCCTACTTTAGCGATCAGAAGAGCCGCGAGACCGTGACCAACCGGATCATCAAGATGGCCCAAAAAGACCGGGAACTGGCCGCGGGCCCGCTGCCGTTTTGCATCGAGAGGAAGGCCGAGGGCATCGGCTGGGCAGACGAACCGCCGGGCAACACCAGTTACGGTATCTATCTCGCCAAGGCCATCTGGAAAGCCGCCAAAGGCTTCGTTCCTGATGACAAATCGCCTATAGCCCGCGACACCTTCCACGAGGTCGTCCTGTATCAGTTCGAAAATGAATACCGGATCGATCCGGAGCGCCCGTGGGCCAAAATTGGCGATTACCAGCCGCCGCCGCAAGAGGATCGCCCCGCAGCGGCGATCCGTTCCGCGACCCATGCGGCGACACGCGCAGCCACGAAGGCGGTCGGCCCCGCCACAACCGCTGACCGGGTCCGATT
>JBAPYE010000525.1:0-2116 GCA_049284575.1 Desulfobacterales bacterium | reverse complement strand
GATGAACCTGAGCAAACTCATCAAGCGGGCCGCGAGCGGCGATCCCCAGGTGGTGACGGTGCACGGCAAACCCACGGCAGTAGTGGTATCGGTGGAAGAATACGCCCGGCTCACCCGCCAGCGGGGGAAGCTCTCTAGTGCGCTGCTGCGTCCGGAGCTTGCCATTGACGACCTCGACCTTTCCCGCAGCCGCGACACCGGCCGTGACCTCGAACTATGAGCTGGCTGCTCGACACCTGCGTGCTTTCCGAATACCGCCAAGAAGGCCCCTGCACCGCACGTGATCGCCTGGCTTGACCAGCAGGACGAGGAAAGCCTTTTCATGAGTGTCATCAGCCTGGGCGAGATCGAAAAGGGCATTATCAAACTGGCCGCAACCGATCCGGGCCGCAGCCAGAAACTCATCGCCTGGCTGGCAAGGGTGGAACAACGCTTTAGCGGACGCATCTTGCCGCTTGATGCCGCCGCGTTCCATGCCTGGGCTCAGTTCGCCGCCCGCACGGAAATCGCCGGACAACCCCTGCCGCTGATGGACGCGCTGGTCATGGCTATTGCCCAATGTCACGGTCTCACCATTGTCACACGCAACCTTCGGGATTTCACAATCTATCCGCAGGTCTTCAATCCCTGGGCGCTGGCAATGGAGTGAGATGATATTGAGGATGTGGCTCGATTAAATCTTCAATGGATGGAATATTGTTTTCAGGTTATCCCTTTTTCGCAATGACGACCATCTGATCCACAATGCCACGGGGCGGCAACACCTCCAAAACCTGGAAGCCCGACCAATTTTGGCGAATCCAAGCCTCTGGAACCACCGCTTCCCCATAGAAATCAGCGTTTAATGGACCGCCACCACCCGTTGGCGCATAGCAGAAGCGCCCCTCCAAATAGTCCGCAAGCGCTTTGTCCGTATCGGGAAACGCGTCGGTGGCAAGCATGGATTGCCGCAGGCCGCGGGACTTTCCCTGTTCCCGCTTTACAGCGAGCAACCGCAAAAAATCCGCACTACGCGTTGTAATTACCAGCAAACCCCCTGGCCGAAGCAGGCGGCGGAACTCGGCAACCCAAGCCAAATGAGCTTTCTCGGACAAGTGCGAAAACACGGAATACAGGTAGATTACGTCAAAGCTATTGCTTGCATAAGCCGTTTCCGGCAACGGGGAAATTGTTCGAAACTCGCACCAGGGGTTGTCGCGCTTGGCGACCGCCACAATCTCCGGCCAGCAGTCGCAGCCACGCAGTTGGGTATGAGGGATGTCGCGCATGAAGAAGCGTAAAATGCGCCCCCAGCCGCAGCCAAAATCCAACAGCTCAAGTTCCGCAAGCGGCCTCTGTATATAGCGCCCCGCCGCCCTCGTAACAATTCCTCGGAACGCCATTGCCTGGCGAAACGTCTGTTCCCCGGCATCGCCCGTCCAATTACGCCGATGGTACGGCGAAGGAATCCCAGGCACCAGCCTCCGTGGATCCTGACCCAATTCCGCAGAATGCACCAAGGTCCAATAGAAGAACCCGTCGTGCATGCCTCTTAGAAATGTTTGGGGAGTCGCACGCTCATCGGTTTTTGCAAGCTTATCCAGGTAGGCGGCTTCATAGAACGGGTAGCGGCACTGCCAAAACGGCGCACTCAATAGACGCCAATAGCCTTTCACAATGGTTTTCAGTCGCATGATAGGTGCGAATATTTTATCCGGTCAGTATCGTCCGGGCAGATGGAAGTCGTCATTGGGCAAAAACCCAAGGCACCATGCATTGCGGGCATACCCCTGCAGGTGGAGAGTACCCCAATACCACGCGAATCCACACCCGCTCAATACCCAGAAAGCAAGGGAGCAGGCACGAGTTTGCAGCTCAAAATTCGCAGGGTGTCGTACCTCACATCCTCTGTTTCATGATTTTCTCCCTTTAGGGGGGCTCGTTTGTTCTCGAATTGGAGAAAATCTCCGAAAAAAATCGAGGATTTAACGGGAAAAAAATTTCGTGACTTCAGGGTCGCGGCAATAAATAATTGCACAATATGGCGCCGGATTTTGGTTCGTCACCCAGGCACATTCGCCGGCGCATATCGGGATATGTGCCGGTGGATGTAACGCCGGTGACGGGCCAAAAGACA
>JBAPYE010000524.1:0-3942 GCA_049284575.1 Desulfobacterales bacterium | reverse complement strand
GGAAAAGGTGAGGTCTTTGCGGTCCTGCAGTTTTCTGCCCGGCCATTGGTTCAGCAGGTGAACGGCAACCCGGGACCGGGCCAGCGCCCCCATGACGGCCGCTTCGTGTTCGGCGGCCGTCATGGGGGGCGGGACGTCGCTTTGAATCAGGACATCGCGGAACTGGGCCTCGGCGATGATACGGTCCTTGAAATCCTGCAACGCTTCGGGCACATCGGCCATGAAGAGCGTGACCCGGTCGCCGGGGGCGTTGCTTTCAAAAGCGGGAGTGGGGGTCAATTGCCCAAGAGTATTTTCAAGCGCATCCACGATCGGCCGCATCCCTTTCTCATAAGTGTCGTCGCGTGGGGAAATGAAATCGCCGATTTCGTTCTCCAGGCGGGCATCGTGCATGGGAAAGCCGCTGGTGCCCTGGAATTCGGCCGGCCAGTGGCGGAAGGGGATGTTGTTGAGCAGGATGTTGAAAATGCGGGAACTGTCGCCAATTCTCAGCCCCCCCGGATGCCGGCCGTGGTGCTGGTGAAAGCGGCGCAGTTCCCGGCGGCAGTAATCCGACAGCAGATAGTTGCGGGAGGTCAGCGCCAGGAAGAGAGCCGAGGTGTCGATGGCGTTGCGGATGGCGTCGTCGAAAAGGGTGTTGCCGTCCATCCGCCGCTTGTCGCGCCAGATGCGAAGATTTTCCATCCCCCTGCGCTTGCGAAGCCAGTTGTCCAGCGCCTCTTCGAAAACATCGACCCACCCCGGACGATCGGCGATCCCATAATTGTCATTATGGGCGTAGCTGATAAAAATATCGTGCTCGTATTCGGGTGACTGGGCCATTTCGCTCGCCGATCTGCATGCCGTTTTTTAAAAGTTAGTGCCTTTTTGAGGCGGGGCAATAGCCCCGGGGGACTTAAGCCCGTCGCCGCTTCCCAACCCAGCATCCCTGCGGCCGTTTGGGCCCTCGCCTTTCACTGGACAGCCGTTTCGGCCAGCCCCCGGCCGGTTTGACAGACGCCGGATCGTTGCCACCCTTAAGAAACGGGCCGGCTGTCTGCCCGGCCTCGAACCCGACTTGAACGCTGCGGGAGGGATTTAAAATGATTCGCCGACCGTTTCAGACAATTTTCGCCGTTTGGCTGTCGATGGTTTTCTGCGGTTTGCTTTTAGAATACGCCTGGGCCCAGGACCGGCTCCAGCCGGAACGCTTGGCGTGGGAGGCGCTGCGGTTTCGGGCCAAGAGCCTGGTGGTCGAGCTGACCGCCGACATGCGACTGCAGTCACTGCCCGCCGACCAGGCGCAAGCTGCTCTCCTGAAAAGCCCCCAGGGCGTGCCGATAGCCACCTCGGGCCCGCAAACCCTGCTCCTCGGCCTGCAGATGATGATCGACTTCGCCTTCCGGGACCCGGTGAGCATCACCAACGCGCTCTGGGTCAACCCGGATGACGCCGCCGCCCTGGGAAGATACCGGCTCCGGCGAGGGGAAGGGGATTTCCAGAAAACCTACCGGTTCACCGAGACGGGGGTTTTTCGCAGCAACCGCGAGCCCCAGACCAAGACCGAGGCCCTGGGCAATCCGGACACATGGCCCGTTTTCCCCGACAATTTCTACCCCCATGACCGTGCCGCGCTGGGCTGCGACGCCGTAACCGACCGCCTGGCCCTGATCTACATCGTATCCGCGGCCGCGCAGCTGCAGCACGGCCAGCCCCTGTCGCTGTGTGTTTTTGGCAAAAGGCAGCTTCATCGCGTGCAGCTCAAACCCCGGGGGGTGCAAATCCTGAAGGTGGACTTCATCGAAAAGAAGCGGCAGGCCGAAACCCGGTTAAAAGGAGATCTCAAGGCGCTTGAAATTGCGCTCGAGGCATCACCACTGCCGTCGGAACTGGAGGAAATGGAAAACTTTTCATTTCTCGGACTTCACAAAAATATCGTGATCTTCATCGACCCGGCGACCGGCCTGCCGCTCCAGGTCACCGGAGAAATTTCCAAGCTCGGCCAAGCCACGTTGAAACTGCTCGAGGTTCAGCTGAGAGAGTGAGTCGCTACGATCTGTTTTGATGGCAACGTTTTATCGAACAAAAAAAGGAGGCAGCGATGGGGGACCTGCACGAATTTTTCAAGCACGATCGATTTGCCGACAGCGTCGGCATTGAATTGCTCGCGGTCTCCAAGGGAAGCGCCCGGGCCAAGATGGAGATCCGGGAAAACCACCTGAACGCCGTCAACATCGTGCACGGCGCCGCCATCTTCACCCTGGCGGACCTGGCGTTCGCCGTGGCCTCCAATTCTCATGGCAACGTGGCGGTGGCCGTCAACGCCAACATCTCGTTTCTAAAAGCCGCCGGCCAGGAAACCCGAACCCTTTTCGCCGAGGCAACCGAAGTCTCCAGAAATTTCAAGCTCGCGTCCTATACCGTCCGGGTCACCGACGACCAGGAGGCCCTGATCGCCATTTTTCAGGGAATGGTCTACCGCAAGAAGGACAGACTGGCGTTTTCGGACTGAAGAGCCACCCGGCTACAACCGATTTCAAGAACCGCTGCCATTTCAAACCGAGACCCGGTCATGGGACCCAGCGCGACCGTCGTGCAAGTTAAATGGCGTGCCGGCCCCATCGGGATCAGGATCAGGGTCGCGGCAATAAATAATTGCACAATATGGCACCGGATTTTGGTTCGTCACCCAGGCACATTCGCCGGTGCATATCGGGATATGGGCCGGCGGATGTAACGCCGGTGACGGGCCAAAAGACAAGCAAGATGTGCAATTATTTCTTGCCGAGACCCTTAGTTTCCGGCCATCATGGCGGCAACGTCCTCTTCGACCGCGCCGATGGGCTTGATATTGAATTTTTCCACCAGCACCTTGGCCACGTTGGGTGACAGGAATGCCGGCAGCGTGGGCCCCAGGCGGATGCCCTGGACATTGAGCGCCAGCAGAGCCAACAACACAGCCACGGCCTTTTGTTCGTACCAGGCAATGTCGTAGGAGATGGGCAATTCGTTGATGTCATTGAGCCCGAAAACTTCCTTCAATTTGAGGGCGATCACGGCCAGGGAGTATGAATCGTTGCACTGGCCGGCATCGAGCACCCGCGGAATGCCGCCGATATCGCCCAGGGCCAGCTTGTTGTAACGGTACTTGGCGCACCCGGCGGTCAGGATGACCGTGTCCTTGGGCAGCTTCTCGGCCACCTCGGTGTAGTAGGCGCGGGATTTCTGGCGGCCGTCGCAACCGGCCATCACCACGAAGCGCTTGATGGCCCCGGATTTCACCGCGTCGACGACCTTGTCGGCCAGTGCCAGCACCTGGTTGTGGGCAAAGCCGCCGACGATGGTGCCGGTTTCGATTTCGGTGGGCGGCGGGCAGCTCTTGGCCTTGGCGATCAGGGACGAAAAATCCTTGGCGCCGCCCTCTTTCCGATCGGGAATGTGGGTGGCGCCGACATAGCCGACCACGCCGGTCGTGTAGAGCCGATCAAGGTAGGTGTTGTCTTTTTTCAGGGGCACCAGACAGTTGGTGGTGAGCAGGATCGGGCCGTTAAAGGACTCGAACTCCGGGTTCTGGGCCCACCACGATCCCCCGTAGTTGCCGAAGAAGTGCTTGTATTTCTTGAAAGCCGGGTAGTAGTTGGCCGGCAGCATTTCGCCGTGGGTATAGACATCGATGCCGGTGCCCTCGGTCTGGGCAAGCAGCTCGGCCATGTCCTTTAAATCGTGGCCGCTGATGAGGATCCCAGGGTTCTGGCCCACCCCGATGTTCACCTGGCTGATTTCCGGGTGTCCGTAGGTGGTGGTGTTGGCCTCGTCGAGCAGGGCCATGGTGGCCACCGCCGTCTCGCCGGCTTTCATCACCAGACCGACCATCTGGTCCACCGAAAGGTCCTTGGTGGTCGAGGCCAGGGCCTCCATGAGGAACCCGTTGATCTCGTCCTTTTCATAGCCGAGAATGGCGGC
>JBAPYE010000523.1:0-17967 GCA_049284575.1 Desulfobacterales bacterium | reverse complement strand
CCCGAAGTGCTGCTGACCGCCCTGAACGACACGGCCCAGCTGACGCTCCAAAAGATTCACCAAACCGCCACCCGCGGCGGGATTACCGAGTGGTCGCTGGACGCCGACTCCGCTCGCTATCTGGATGACAGCAGACAGCTGCTGCTCGAGAACCTGGCGGTCGAATTTTTCATGGATGACGGTACCCGCATGCTGCTGACCGCCGACCGGGGGACCCTTCAGACCGAAACCAACGACATTACGGTCCGGGAAAACGTTCGCGTCACCAGCGAGGACCTGGCGCTGCGGACCGAGTCGCTGGATTACGACCACCGGCAGCGGCTTTTGACATCCCAGGCCAAGGTCAGGATCACCAGCCGGGGTTCGGAGATCACGGCGGATACCTTCAGCTACGATCTAAACACGCGCCAAGCCGTTCTGGACGGCAACGTTAGAGGAGCTTTTCGTGAAAACGTCTCATTTTAGTATGCCCACAGGCCCCAACGCTTCCAAAAGCCTTTTCCACCACCGGATCTGCGCCGGGACGCTCCTCGCCGTGGCCATTTTGCTGGCTTCAGTTTCGGCAGGCGCCGACGATAAAAACATTAGTCCTGAAGCGGGGGGCGATGCGCAGAAAATCCTCATCACCGCCCGGCAGCTGGTGACCCACACCGCCACCCGCCTGGCTGAATTCAAAGGTGAGGTGCGGGTCCGGCAGGGCGCGACCGTCATCGATGCCGACAGCTTGAAAATACACTACACCGGCGGCCCCCAGGATAAAACGACCGCCAGCCCGGAAGGCGAATCCATTGAAAAGATAGTTGCCGAAGGCAGCGTCAAAATCCAGATGGACAACCGAATTGCATTTGCCGACCATGCGGTCTATACTACCGCTGACAGTGTTCTGGTGTTGACGGGCAAAAACTCCCGCCTTAGCAGCGGCACCAATTCGATTACCGGCAGTAAAATCACCTTTTTCAGAGCTGACGGGCGCGTTACGGTGGAAGGCAGCGAAGACCGCCGCGTCGAGGCGGTGCTTTTTCCGGGTGACAAAGGACTGGACATCGGCTTGCCCCAGGGCCAGTAAGCCTGAGGGGCCGCCGCCCCCGCGCGGCAGACCGGGCTTTTGGATTTACGACTGGACGACATGACCGTTTTATCCCTGCTTAACCTGATCAAAACCTACCGCGGCCGCCCGGTGGTCGACGACGTCACCCTGAAACTGGAGAGTGGCGCGGTCGTCGGCTTGCTGGGGCCCAACGGGGCCGGCAAAACCACGACATTTTACATGACCGTGGGCATGATCAGACCCGACCAGGGCCAGGTTTTTCTCGACGATGAGGAGATCACAGAGGCCCCGATGTATCAGCGGGCGCGCAAGGGGATCGGCTACCTCCCGCAGGAGGCGTCGGTCTTCAGAAAGCTCACGGTCGAGCAGAACGTGCTGGCGATCTTGGAGTTCATCACGACCTCCAAGGCCGAGCAGCGCGAGCGGACGGATCGCCTGCTGCAGGAACTCGGCATCAAACACCTGGCCGCCCAGCGCGCCAGCGTGCTTTCCGGCGGCGAACGGCGCCGGTTGGAGATCACCCGGGCGCTGGCAACGGAACCGGCTTTCATCCTCCTGGACGAGCCCTTTGCGGGCATCGACCCGCTGGCCATCAACGACATCAAGGGGATCATCGGCCATTTGAAACACCGCGGCATCGGGGTCCTGATCTCCGACCACAACGTCCGGGAAACGCTTGAAGTCTGTGACAAAGCATATATATTAAACCAGGGCAAGGTGATCGAATCCGGCCCGCCGGAAAAAATCGCCGCCAGTCAAACAGCTCGCCGGATATACCTCGGCGACGGGTTCAGATTGTAGATATGGCGCTCGAATTAAGACAGCAACTCAAGCTCACCCAACAGCTGATCATGACGCCGCAGCTGCAGATGGCGATCAAACTGCTGCAGCTGTCGCGACTGGAGCTGATGGATGTGATCCGCCAGGAAATGGAGGAAAACCCGGCACTGGAGGAAATCCAGGAGGTGCCCGGCGCCGACAACACCATGGAGGCCGAGGAAACCCCGGCGGAGGAACCCGAGCCGGAAAAAGAGGTCACCATCGATGAAAAGCTCCATGAGGAGATCGATTGGAGCAACTTTATCGACGAGTACAACTCCGTGGGGCGGGTCAATTACGAGTCCGAAGACCGCGAGGCGCCTAAATTCGAGGCTTTCATCGCCCAGAAGGAATCCTTGAGCTCGCATCTCTTGTGGCAGCTGCTGATGACCTCGCCCAGCGAAGACGAGCAGAACATCGGCAGCCTGATCATCGGCAACCTCAACCGCGACGGGTACCTGGACATCAGCGTGGAGGAGCTTGTGACCAACTGCGGCTGCCCGGCGCAAAAGGTAGAGGAAGTCCTGGATGTCATGCAGAGTTTCAACCCGGTGGGGGTGTGCGCCCGCGACCTGAGGGAGTGCCTGACGATCCAGGCAAGACAGCTGGGCCTTGACAACACCATCGTGGTGGAGATCATCCAGAACCACCTCAACCACCTGGAGAACAAGAATTACAAAGCCATCGCCAAGGCACTCAAGAAGAGCCTTGAGGAGGTGATTGCCGCGGTCAAGGTCATTCAGGCCCTGGAGCCCCGCCCGGGACGGCAGTACAGCGACGAGGTGCCGCAATACATCACCCCGGACATCTACGTCTACAAGCTGGAAGATGAATTTGTGATCCTGCTCAACGACGACGGCATGCCCAAGCTCCGGGTCAATTCCTACTACAAGAAGGCCATCTGCGAGGGGGAAAAGATTTCCACCCAGGCCAAGGACTACATCCAGGAAAAAATGCGTTCCGCCACCTGGCTGATCCGCAGCATCCATCAGCGGCAGAAAACCATCTACAGGGTGATGGAAAGCATCCTCAAATTCCAGAGCGATTTTTTCGAAAAAGGAATCGCCTATCTCAAGCCCATGGTTTTACGGGATGTCGCCCAGGATATCACCATGCACGAATCCACCATCAGCCGCGTGACGACCAACAAATATGCGTTCACCCCCCAGGGTATTTTTGAATTGAAATATTTTTTCAATAGTTCTATTAACCGGGTCCACGGCGAGGCCATTGCCTCGGCCAGCGTCCAGGACAAAATCCGGCAGATCATTGAAAGCGAAAACCCCAAAAAGCCTTACAGCGACAACAAGATCGCTGAGATTTTAAAACAAACCAACATCGACATCGCCCGCCGCACGGTTGCCAAGTACCGAGAAATGCTGGGTCTGCTCTCTTCCAACAAACGCAAACAATTCTGAGATGGAGGTCTGAAACATGCAGACATCGGTCACATTCAAGAATCTCGACCCCTCTGAAAATTTAAAGACATATGTTACCGATAAACTCAACCGGTTCGACAAACTCCTCGACAACCCGGCGGAGGCGAGCGTGGTGCTGTCCGTGGAAAAATTCCGTCACATCGCCGAGATCAATATCGTCGGCGACCGCCTGAGTATCAACGGCAAGGAAGAAACCAACGACATGTACCCGGCCATTGACATGGTGCTGGACAAGCTTGAAAAGCAGATCAAGAGAAGCAAGCAGAAAGTTCGCGACCGGCGCACGGGGGCCAAAAACAGGGGACGGGAGAACGCCTTCCCGGAGGCGGCCGCGGGCGGAGGGGATCGCACCCGCGAGATCCTGGTTGAAAACATCGAATACAAGCCGATGGATGTCGACGAAGCCGTCATGCAGATGGACCTGATCGACGACCATTTCCTGGTATTCACCGATGCCCGAACCGACCAGGTCAATGTCCTCTACCGCCGCAAAAACGGCGATTACGGCCTGATTCAACCCAGGAGCTGACAGCGCGCGGCCCTGCGGGAGCAGTCGCGCTCTTGGCTGCCCCCCCAGGACCAGTTTCCGCCGGTAAAAAGAAAATGCGAATTTTAGATGTGTTGCAAAAAGATTCGGTCCTCGTCGACCTGCAGGCCAGCGACAAAAAAGGGGTTCTCGAAGAGCTGAGCTCCCCGGTGGCGCGGCTTGCCGAAGTAAACGCCGAGGATCTGGTTCGGGTCCTGATGGACCGCGAAAGGTTGGGCAGTACGGGAATCGGTGGCGGAATCGGGATTCCCCACGGTAAACTGAAAGGCCTCAAGTCGCTGGTGCTGGGTTTTGGGTTGAGTCGCCACGGGGTTGATTTCGAGTCCATGGACGGGCGCCCGACCCATATTTTCTTTCTTCTGGTAACCCCCGAAAACTCCACCGGCCTGCACCTCAAGCTGCTGGCCAGGATCTCCAAAATTCTGAAAAACGACCCCATCAAGGAGAGGCTTCTCAAAGCCGCCAGTTCCGATGAGGTTCTCACCATCATCCGCGAGGATGATGACGAAGAATTTTAGCCCGACCTCCGTCGCCGGCGATCCAAGGCCCTCCCGCGCAGTGTAACCTCATACAGCGACCCGGCAGCGGGTCCTTTGCATCCGGTGAAAAAATTTAACTTCATCATCATTACCGGATTTTCCGGATCCGGCAAAAGCACCGCCTTGGCGGCATTGGAGGATATCGGCTTTTACTGCGTGGACAATATGCCGGTCGCGCTTTTGCCCAAGTTTTTCGAACTCTCCCTGGAACCGACCGCGGTCGGCAAGGGGCTGGCCTTTGTCATGGACCTGCGCGAAAAGGGGTTCCTGGCGGGCTACCGGGCGGTTTTGGCGGATTTGCGCAAGAAGGGCTATCACTTTCGGATTCTTTTTCTTGAGACCGCCGAGGAAACCCTGCTGCAGCGCTACAGTCAAACCCGAAGACAGCACCCGCTTGCCGGCAGCGGCACGCTGCGGGACGGGATCGCCGCCGAAAAACAGCTTCTCGCGGCCCTGCGCCGGGATGCCGACGAGCTTATCGACACGACCCGCTTCAACGAACATGAGCTCAAGGCCTTCGTTCAGGGCCTGGCGATGGCGGCCGGCTACCCGAAAACCATGCAGATCAACGTCTTGTCCTTCGGTTATAAATTCGGCATTCCCACAGAAGCCGACCTGATCACGGATGTCCGTTTTCTGCAAAACCCTTTTTTTGTGCCCGAGCTGCGGGATCTGGACGGAGAGACGGCGGAAGTCCGCCGGTTTGTCCATGAGCAGCGCGACACAGCGGAATTTCTAACCCAATACTTCAATCTCCTTGGCTTCCTTATCCCCAGATACTTTAAGGAAGGCAAGGCCTATCTGACCATCGCCGTCGGGTGCACCGGGGGTCGGCATCGCTCGGTAGCCATTGCCAGGGCCCTTTACGAGCGCATCAGGGAAATGGCACACCCGACCAGATTAACGCACCGCGACATTCAACAGCAAGGTTCTCCATGATCGGAATTGTGATCGTCACCCACAGCCAGCTCGGACAGGCCCTCATCGACGCTGCCGAATTCATTATAGGGAAAAAACCGGACAACACCACCGCGGTTTCCATCGACATCAACGAGAATGCCGACAAACTGCGCAGGAAAATTTCGGCAGGCATCAAGGCCGTGGATCAGCATCAAGGGGTTTTAATCCTTACCGACATGTTCGGCGGCACCCCTTCCAACCTGAGCTACTCTTTTCTGGAGGAAGGCCGGATCGAGGTCATATCAGGGGTCAACCTCCCGATTTTGATCAAGGCTGACAGCTCCCGGGCAAAGCAGGAGCTGACCAAACTGGCCGCCAATCTGGAGATCTACGGCCGCAAAAGCATTTCGCTGGCCAGTTCCATTTTGAAAGGCAACAAACGCACCGGCTGAGAATCACCGCCGGCGGCTTACCGAACGCGCACGGACGCAAGGAGACAACACATGGCGATCAAACTTGGCATCAACGGTTTCGGCAGAATCGGCCGTCTGGTCTATCGGGCAGCACTCAAGAACCCCGCCTTGGAAGTGACAGCGATCAACGACCTGTCCGATGCGGCCACCATGGCGCACCTGCTGAAATACGATTCGGTTCACGGCATCCTGGACGCCACTGTCAGCGCCGGGCCGGGCAGCATCACGGTCGACGATCGGCGGGTGGCGGTTTCCGCCGTCAAAGACCCCGAAAAGATCCCCTGGAAAGATGCCGCGGTGGACATTGTCGCCGAATGCACGGGGCTTTTTCGAGACCGTGAAAGTGCCGCAAAACATCTGGCGGCAGGAGCCCGCAAGGTGATCATTTCGGCCCCCGCCAAAGACCCCGACGCCACCATCGTCATGGGGGTCAATGCCAACCACTATGACCCCCGCAATCACCACATCATTTCCAACGCATCCTGCACCACCAACTGCCTCGCCCCGGTGGCCAAAGTTCTGCTGGAAAATTTCGGTATCCGCAGCGGGCTGATGACCACAATCCACAGCTACACCGGCGATCAGCGCCTGCTGGATTTCCCGCACAAGGACCTGCGCCGCGCCCGCGCCGCCGCCCTCTCGATGATTCCCACCACCACCGGCGCGGCCCGCGCGGTGGCGCTGGTTTTACCGGAATTAAACGGCAAGCTCAACGGCCTGGCCATCCGTGTGCCGACGCCCAATGTTTCCATCGTCGATTTGGTGGTCAGCATCGAAAAACAGGGCGTTGCGGTTTCCGAGGTAAACACCGCCCTCAAAGAAGCCTCCGAGGGCGAATTGGCCGGTATCCTCGGTTTTAGTGACCTGCCGCTGGTTTCAGTGGATTTCAACGGCTCCCCGCTATCCTCCATCGTCGATGCGCCCACCACCCATGTGATCGGCGATCTGGTCAAGATTCTCGCCTGGTACGACAATGAAAGCGGTTATTCCAACCGCATGGTGGACCTGGCGGTTTTAATCGGCAATCAACTGTGATGGCGGCGTAAAAAGTCCGATTTGCGCGCCGCAACATGGGCTTCCAAGGAACCTAGCCGCCATTCCCCGTGGGTGTGAGGTTTTTCGAAGAGGACTTAACCACCAAAGGAGACGCCGGAATGCAAACGCGCAAACCCCTGATCGCGGGCAACTGGAAAATGTTCAAAACCCAGCAGGAGGCGGTCGAGACCGCCAAACGGCTGGTGGCCATGGCCGGAGGCGTAACAGAATGCGACATGATGATCGCCCCCCCCTTTACGGCACTTTCAGGGGTCCATGAGATCACCGCAGCAAGCGCTATCGGTCTCGGTGCTCAGAACTTTTTCTGGGAACCCGAAGGCCCCTACACCGGTGAGATTTCTGCCGCCATGCTGGTTGCCGCAGGCTGCCGCTACGCCATTGTCGGCCACTCGGAGCGCCGCCAACTGTTTGGCGAGACCGATCAGAGCGTCAACAAAAAATTGGCCGCCGCCTTTGAAAACGGTCTGATTCCCGTCTTTTGCATCGGAGAATCCGAATCGGAGCGAGACGCCGGCAATACGTTCGCGGTGCTTGACAAACAGCTCAAAATGGGTTTAAAGGACCTTTCCCTAAAAGCGCCCTCTTCCCTGGTGATCGCCTACGAACCGATCTGGGCAATCGGCACCGGCAAAACCGCCACCAAAGATCAGGCTCAGCAGGTTCACCACTTTCTCAGATCCCTCCTTGCGGACAACTGGGGAAATTCACTTGCAAATTCAACCCGAATCCTGTATGGAGGGAGCGTAAAATCCGCCAACATCAAAGAATTGATGGGCATGCCGGACATTGACGGCGCTCTGGTCGGAGGCGCAAGTTTAAATGCGGACGAATTCAATGCCATCATCCATTTCTTCAAATAACGAGAAACCGTTTGGCTTATGTCGATATTTCTGATCATTCTGCACACGGTTGTGTGCATCGCCCTGATTTTAATCGTCCTGCTGCAAACGGGGAAAGGCGCCGACATGGGGGCTGCATTTGGAGGCGGCTCCAGCCAGACGCTCTTCGGCAGCACGGGCGCATCGACCTTTTTAAGCAAGGCCACCACGATGGCAGCGATCATCTTCATGATCACCTCTTTGGGCCTGGCCTACATATCAGGGTCACGCCCGCAGAGTTCGATCATGATGAATTCCAAACAGGCGGTCGAGCAGCCGGCTGAACCGGGCCAGAATGCGCCTGTTGACGCCGCCACAGAACCCGGGCCTTCGGAGACGCAGGCGCCGGCGACGCCGGCTGACTAGTGCGCTTGATAAAGAGGTTATTCTCGGTTTCATTCCGTGCCGAAGTGGTGGAAGTTGGTAGACACGCTATCTTGAGGGGGTAGTGGGGAAACCCGTGCCGGTTCAAGTCCGGCCTTCGGCACCATTTTTTAGGAGTCCGCGCAGGCGCCCCGGCCCGGTGCAGCCCGACACCACTGAGTGCAAGGGCCTCGCCTCGGCAAAACCTGAAAGAATCCGGTTGCGCCTCTTCGGGCCCGTCAACGGCTTCAAACCCGCCGCGCAGACGGAGCCTGAAATTTTCGGCGTGGGGAGGAGGGGTGGTTATCTTGGGCCGCACTCCTCACGCCTGAACGATCTTCTGCCTGATCCCTCCCCTACCCATTCCTGCTCGAGGGGACAAAGCACCAGTGATATATGCGCCAAAAGATTGCCAAAGGGCTCACACCAACGGTCATTGACGCGAACACGTCCGGGGACGCCTTTTTTCTCGGCAGCAGCCAATGGGGAATCACCTATGGGCAGACCATTGAAACTCCTTATCATCGACGACAACGAAGAAGTCCTGATATCGCTTTACAACTACTTCAATGAAAAAAACTACCAGGTCGACTCCGCCGCCAATGGGCTGGATGGCTTGAAACTGATCGAGGCTGAAGAGGGGCGCTATGATTTGATCATAACCGATCTGATCATGCCCAGCATCAGCGGTGTTGCGGTTATCAGCATTGTCAAAAAAAAATACCCGACCATCCCGGTTATTGCGATTACCGGCTACGGGGAGCACCCTGAGGCCCTTGCCACGGAAGCGCAGGCAGACCTGGTTTTGGAGAAACCCTTCGAGCTGCCTGAACTTGACAGAATCATCACCGATATGCTGTCGTCAAAATCCCATTAGCCCTTTTTTGCCAGCCCTTTAGCGGCAAGCGGGGCTTTGCTGGCACGGCCCTCCCCATCGTAATTATACGCCCTTTATGCTAAAGATTTCGTGATATGCTTCCTCCAATTATTGGCATCAGCAAGAGCATCGAAAAAGTCCGAGAACTGATCCATCACGTTGCCGATACCGGCCTGAATATCGTCATTACCGGTGAAAGCGGCGTCGGCAAAGAAGTTGTCGCCCAAAATCTCTGCCATCACTCCCCCCGAAAAGACAAACCTTTTGTAAAAATCAACTGCGCCGCCCTTCCCGAAGGGCTGTTGGAAAGTGAGCTTTTCGGTTACGAGCGGGGTGCCTTCACCGGTGCCGAGCAGCGCCGCCGCGGCAAGTTCGAACTGGCACATGGGGGCATTCTTTTTTTGGATGAAATCGGCGATATGCCCCTTCTGCTGCAAGGAAAATTGTTGCATGTGCTGCAAAGCGGTGAATTCTCCCCCTTGGGCTCGGAAAAGGATCTCAAGACCGATACGTGGATTATCGCAGCGACAAACCATGAACTGGAGCAGGATATTCGCAAAGGCGCCTTCAGGGAAGACCTCTATTATCGGCTGAATATCATCAAAATCTATATCCCGCCGCTACGGGAGCGACCCGAGGACATCGCCCCGCTGATCGAATTTTATATCGAACGCTACACCGCCCAGTTCCACAACAAGCCCCTGCTGAAACCCAGTAGCCGCATCGTTGAAAAGCTGACCGAGTATTCCTGGCCCGGAAACGTGCGGGAGCTTCAAAATGTTCTCAAGCGTGCACTGGTCCTGGGTGATTGGGAGGAGGTGGTGGCCGAGTTGGCGAAAAACCGCATCTTGCTCACGTGCAACAAACCCGATTTTGTAGCCGGTGCAGCCCCTGAAAGATCAAACGGCATTTCCGATCTTGTTGAGTTGAATGGTGATAACCGACCCGACCTGGCCTCTCTGTCACTGAAAAAAATCAAAAAGAAAGCCCTGGAAAATATCGAAAGACGCGTCATTTCCTACGTTCTGGAACAAACCGGCTGGAATCGTACCAAAGCCTCCAAAATCCTGAAAATCAGTTATAAGACACTGCTCTATAAAATATCCGACCTCAATATCGAGCCCCCGACAGACGTAAAAAGTGAATTGAATTGATTTTCCTATAGTTAGGAACTCCCCTTCCCACTAATGGGGGTTTTTTTTCTCAATCCATTTCTCAACTGATTTCCCGCCTTTCCCAGAGTCACCCAGGCAAGCCGACCGGCCCGCAGAGCCGCCACTCCTTGTAAATTTTTTCATAAAAATTTCAAATGATTAAAAAATTTTTATGAACCATCTGCGATGACTCCCCAGCCCTCATAATTTTTGGCATGAAAATTGCTAAAACTAATTGTGCTTTAACTGCTTCACTGCCAGCCCCTGCAGATATTTCTGACGTCATCAGAAAGTACATAACACTGTCGCCTGCCGGTGATCACTGCGACCAGGGTCTTCGACAATCCCGGGCCCCCACGACAAGGGGCACCCCTTGAGGTTCCAACTTCCTGAAAAATGAACGAATTCAACTACAAAATCAAGTTGCGGGACAATGGGGGGCGTCGGTCCGGTATCGAGCGCCGGCAGTATTCCTACACCTCGCACATACCGGAAAGAAGAAACGGGGAGGATCGACGGAACGGGAAAGATCGAAGAAAAACGCCACGGCTTTTCTCCAGGCTTCAGACGGATGGCTAAATTTTCACTGAATCCGGCAGGAGCCGGCCATCAGGGTGAATTTTCGGGCTGGGTGTCGGACATGATGCGCAGCAGGCGGATTATTTCCTTGTTTTGCTGAATCACCTCATCGTATTTTTCAAGCATTTGGTCATATTTTTGACCCAATTCCTGGTTCTGGTCGTAAATCAATCCCAAGGTTTTGGTCGTGTAAAATGTTCCGAGGGCCGTCTGGCCAATTTTGTAGTCCGCGTTGACCGAGCTGCCGGGTGCCGGCGGTTGCAGGGCTTCGAAAGCCTGACCGAATTCACTCATCAGCTCTCCAGCCCCCTGGCCAGCGCCCATCGCCGGCCAAGCCATCAGCGCCCCGTAGACTAAAACCACCCAAAAGGCTTGCAAAACCGCTATTTTTCTCTCTTTCATCCTTCCCCCCCTGCCCCTTCCGGTGTTCCTGAATTTGAGGCGGCCCCGTTTGGGACAAAAATAAATTTCCAGTCCGAATAGGTTTTCGCATTTTCAAATTCACTGTAATCTTCCCCGAACTGCTTCACTTTGAGCGGCTTTTCCTTCCGCCCGGCAAATACCCCCTTGATCCGCCCCGCGCCATCCCGCACAATTTCCCACTTGCCCTCCGGGTCAAGCGGGTTTCCGTACAATTTCCGCAGGTGTCTTTGAACAGTGGGAAATCGCGGATCTTTCAAAAGGTCTTCCATTCGCTGGGGGTACTCGCCCCCGGCACCGGCGGCACCTGCCGTGTAGTAGGAGGCAATCGCTCTTCTGATCTGGTCGCCCTGGAAGAGAAGCGCCTCCTCGCGCTCTCGTTGGACAAGTGTCCGCCAGCTCTGACTTGCCCCCATCAAGGCAATACCGGAAATGGTGACCAGAACCAACACCCCCATCAGCGTGAAGCCGCTGCTGCCGGCGATGATGTTAAACACTTGGCCGCGCACCGAGGTCCCCTCGATCTTTCCTTTCAAAACTCCTTTTACCATTCGTTGTAGGGCTCCCCGTCCAAGCTGACCCGGTCACTTCCGCTGTGGACATCATAAACCCCGCCCTCTTCTTCCCCCTCCGGTGGGGTCACAATCCATGTGCTGCTCGATCCCGTGATCGGATCGAGCGGAATCGAACGGATGTATTTCCTTTCCACCAGTTGCTCAAGACTGTCCGGGTATTTCCCCTGATCGCTGTAATGTTGGTCGATGACATCTCTTAAGACAAAAAGGGTTTCCCTGAGCGACGCTTCCCGGGCACGCACGATATAGCGCTGCATGTTGGGGGTCGCGATGGTGGCCAGGATGCTCATGATCGCCAGCACGATCATCATCTCAATCAGCGTAAACCCCTTTTGATTTTGCGTTCTCAATATCACCAATCCTTGTAATGGGTCCCGTCCAAGGCCTTTTTCGCGCTTTTGGAATACACGTCATACACATCCTGCCCGCCCCACGTCCTGCTATCCGACGCATCGGCATAAGACCGAAGCCCCCACTCGCCGTCCTCGGTCATGGGGTCTTGGGGCAGCCGTCTGAGGAATTTGACCTTGTAGGGCACCGGGCCTTGAATCTCCACCCCTTCCACCAAAATTTCGAGGGTCTTGGGATAACCGCTGGAAAAGGCTTCCTTGGGGATTTCCCCGTCATCGACCCGCTCTTTGTACGCGTCGAGGGCCGTTCGGATGGTGCGCAGATTTCTCTTCAGTTCGAATTCCTTGGCGCGTTTGGCCGACATGACCGACAACGGCATGATCCCCATGGCCAGCACCGATAAAATCGTCAGGGTGACGACCAACTCGATCAAGGTGACACCGGCCTCGGATCTGAAAAGCCGCAGTGCCATCAGTCAGCCAGGGCCTCGGAACGCGCCACGACGCGGATATCCCCGGCAAAAAGGGGCGATTTTTTCAGGTCTTCACCGGCGCGCCGGGCACTTTCGTGGTCTTTGAATTTGCCGACAAAGACCCGGTAAAAGGGCCCCTCGCCCGAAGCGCGGGTCACCAAGGTGAAGGATTCAAAACCGGTCTGCCCGGCGATCTCCTGAAGCCGCCGCTTCGCCTCCTCTTCCCGGCTGAAGGCGTTTACCTCAATGCTGTAGGGCAGTGCAACCGGCCAGACGAGGACCTCCTGCGGGGCGCGGGAGAGGGTCAGGGGCGGTTCGCCGGACGGTGGGAGGGCGGAGCCGGGAGCGCTGAGCGCCCCCGATGCATCCCGGCCGCGCCGGTTGAGGTGTTCCAAGAGACCCTTCTCCGGTTTTTCGCGGTACTGCTGTTTTCTGTCCAGATAACTGCTGTATGGCTCTCTGAGGGAATAATCCTGCTCGCTTCCCGACCAAAAGGTCAGCACGTCGGTCCCGGGCACTTCCTGGGCCCTGGCGAGCATCGGGGTGAAGGTGAAGAGGACATCGGTTTCGTTCGCCCGCGATTCGGTGTTGGAAAAAATGCTGCCCATGGCGGCCACCTCCCCAAAGAAGGGCAGCTTGCGAACGGTGGTGCGCTCGTCCTCCTGGATCAGGCCGCCGACGATGACCGGTTCGCCGTCCCGGACGGTCATCACCGTGTTGACGGTGCGGGTCAGAATTTCAAACTGAGGGTCATCCGCGGTTCCGATATTGGGGCCCAGGGCGCTCAACTCCAGGGTCAGTTTCAAGGAGATTTCCCCGTGGAGATTGATGGTCGGTTCGGCATTCACTTTCACGCCGATATCGAAGTACTGGAAATCATTGGTGACCTGACCGGTGGTTTCCACCCGCCGGTTGGTGCGCAAGGGGATCCGCGAGCCGATCAGAATCGAGGAAGTCTCCCGGTTGCGAACCCTCAGCTGCGGCTTGGCCAGAATCCGGGTGTCCGTATCCTGTTTGAGGAAGTTCAGGGTCACGGTCGGAACCGCCAGCAGCAGTTCGTTGGAGGAGATATTCCCGAGGGCGTTCAAAGACGCAAGGTTCGAAAACACGGAGTCGGTACTGATGTTCGGGGCCGACTCCCCGACGCCCAAGGTCAGGGAATAGGGGTTGAAATCCAGGCCGAGCTGCTTCTCCTTGGCACGGCTGACCTCGAGGATCTCGACATTCAATAGCACCTCCGCCGGGGTGCGATCATTGGCTTCGATAATTTTTCCGGCCAGCTCGATGACTTCCTTGGGCCCCCGCACCACGATGGCGTTTAACTGCTCATTGGCGCTGATGTTGTCGCTCTTGAAAATTTTGGACAACAGCTCGACCACCTTCGGTGCCTCCAAGGTGCTCAGGTAAAAGGTGCGGATTTGAAGATCCTGGTATTCCTTTCCCTTTGCGGGGGTCTTGGCGTACACCATCATGGTTTTTTCATCGACCACCTTGGCGGCCAGGTTGCTGGTCTTGAGCAGCACCTCCAGAAAGTGGTCAAAAGACACATCGGTCATGAAAAGGGTCACCCGGTTGTCCTGCAGGTCCTTGTCGAAAATGAAGTTGATGCCGGAGAGCTTGGTGAGCACCTCGAACACGTTGAGGATCGGGGAGTTTTTGAATTTCAACGAGATCGGGGCGCGGGATTTCAGCTTCAGATTGAACTTGGGGGGGTGCGCGTCCTTTTTTTCAAAAAAAGCCAGCGCCTCGCGGGCGTCTTGGCTGTCGGGATTCAACTCCAGGGACTTTTGAAAAAGCTCTCTAGCCTGGTCATATTTTTCGACCTTGACCATGGTTTCGGCCTTGGTGAAGTAATGGTCGGCCTCCTTGAGGTTGCGCGCTTTCAGCAGCAGTTCACCCGCCCGGCTGTTGGCCGGATTCATGCTGATGCTGATCTGAAACTCCCCGATGGCCTCATTGAAGCGCCTGTTTCCCAGAAGGACCTCCCCCCGGGCCATGTGATACCGCGAGGACTCCCCCCGGGCGCGGTTCAAGAGCAGCTTGATTTCCGGGTTGTTGGGGTTTTCCTGATAGGCCTGCTGGTAGCTTCTGACGGCACTGTCCCAGTCGCCGGCCGTGGCGTACTGCTTTCCTTCGTCCATAAAAGAGGTGGTGGCACTGCATCCACAGAGTACGGCCAGGACTGCCAGCAGCAGGACCGACCGCAAGACGAAAGCGACCGGCTGTTTTACGGGCGGCGGTTTGCAGAACGGTTTTGAGGCCCCGATTGCGGTTGCGGTTCGAAACGCGGGTGCGACAGCACTCTTCACCACCAAAAGGTTTAACCGAAAACTGTTCATCATGCCTTATCCGTCCTTTAAGTCATCACAGTTGACGGGTCCGAAAAAAGGCCCGACCGCTGCGGCGATGCAGCGCCTGGTGCGCCCCCGTCATAATTCACCCAAATCGATATGAATCGCCTCATCGATATTTTCCGCGCGGATGGTCAGAACCTGCGGTGTAATCTCCTCCACCCGGTAGACCCCATCGATGCGATCCCCTTTGCGGACGACGAGAATTTCCTTGCCGCGCTCCATGAAAAGGGCAAGCTCCCCGCGACTTTTAAAAAAGCCGAAAATTCGGAACTGGCCCAGCTCCTGCTTTACCTGAAGCGCGGGATCGAGCGGTGTGACCGCCGAAGCCGCCGCGGCATCCGGATCCGGTTCGGTTTCCGGCGGCGACTCGCCACCTGGCAGCCCGCCGCCCGGTTCCCAAAAACCAGGGGTGAGCACCCGTCCGGAATGCTGCGGAGGATGCTGCAGCAACGCCAGGAGAAAATCGGGATCTTTGAGCTGCCCCGCCGCCGGAGAACTCTGGGTGCTCGCCACCCGGTCCTCCCCTGCGCCCTTGCCGGTATGGGTCAGCTGGGCCACCCGGTCCTGGCGAAAGGGGTTCATCAAACGGTACACCACCAGCGCAGCCAAGACGAAAAGCAGAACGATGAGAAGCTTCTTCTTGTTGTCCATCAAACCGCCGTATCCGGGATCACCGGAAAAAAGTTGAAATGTTCAAGGTCATCTCAAGAGATCCGGTTTTTTCCGGGTCATTTTCAAATGACAGTTTTTCGATGGCAAAGAGGCTGGGGGAGTTCTGAAGGTCTGCCAAAAAACTTTTCAAGCTGGCATAGGACCCTTTCACCGCAAGGGATGTGGCGTACTTCCAAAATCCCAGCTCCTTGGCCTCGCTGGGCGCAAAGCTCATTTTTTCAACCCGCAGCCCATTGTTTTTCAGCAGCTCATCAATTTCAGCCGCCTTTTCCGTGAAGGCGACCTTCTGGGGCAGATGGCCTTGAAAGGCTTCCAGCACGGCCACCTGTTTGGCCACCAGGTCGCCGCCGCCGGTCTTGGAAAACTGGGCCAGCTCCGCGCGCTGGCGCGAATACCGAACTTGCAGATCACGTACCTGCTGCTGCTGGCCTCGAATAAAAAAAACGTAAAAGCCGATGTTGAGCGCCAGCAAATCGAGGCAGACGCCCCACAGGACCCGGCTTTTTCGGGCTGCCGCCAAAAAACGCTCAATTTCCATCTTATTTTTCCTTCAAAGATCCGGCGGTTGGGGCTTCGAGAATCGAAACCAGATTACCATAGGTTTCCGGCGGCAAAAAACGGTCAAGGGCGAGGGCCCCTTCGATCACGAAAGAGATCTGCTGAGCGCCTTGGGCCGATTTTTCGTTTTTCCCCTCGTGGAAAGTGAGCTTGCCAAGGGCGATGCGGCTGATGTCTTCCAGCGACTCGAGCTGATTAACAAAAAGGCTGACTCGGTCCATCGACTCGGCGACGCCCTCCAGCACGATGGCGCCGATATTCTCGTTGGCCTCCAGGCGCCGCAACTGAATCCCCTCGGGCAGGTTGGTTTCCAGCAGGTCCAGCAGCCGGTCAATGGGGAAAACATCCCTGGCCACCAGCCGGGATACCCGAATGACATTGTTTTCAACCTGTTCAGGTGCCATCGCCACGCCTCGGGCGGCGTGGGCCTCCTGCTGAGCACGCTGATCCGCCAGGCGGCTTTCGAGGCGCTCGATTTTGAGGTGATACGCCGAAATCCGGCTCTGATAGGCGAACCTCATCCGGATCGAATTGATCGAAATCAGCAGCACGGCAGCCGCAACCCCGATCAGCACGAGTCGGGCCATACGCTGGTAGCGGAAATCGAAGGTCGCCAGATTGATTCTGATCGCGTCCAATTCGGGTCACTCTCCAATCAGCGCAAGGCTTTGGGCGGCGCCGATGGCAGCCGCATAGGTTCCCACCACCGTGCGCGCGTCGGCCGCCGGGGGTGCTTCCGGCTGAATTGACATCAGGCTGTTCTCATCTAATATCTCCACCTTCATGTCGCTGAGATTTTTAAAAACCTCCTCCAATTCCCGGTGGAAGCCGACCTGACTGCCGACAAACAGTTTTTCGATTTCCCCATCGGGGTTCAACCCCAGGTAATGTTGCATGGTCATGTCCACGTCCTGGAAAAAGTGCAGATTTGAAAAGCCGCGCTTGACACCGTG
Organism: Desulfobacterales bacterium; assembly: GCA_049284575.1. Classification (GTDB taxonomy): domain Bacteria; phylum Desulfobacterota; class Desulfobacteria; order Desulfobacterales; family JAABRJ01; genus JAABRJ01. The sequence continues at coordinate 940 of JBAPYE010000523.1, read as the reverse complement.
ATAAAAAGTTAAACGGGCGTCTTCGAAAACAAAAAGGCAGAAAAAATTTTCAAACAAGCCGAGGTAGGCAATGGTCCCTTGACCGGGCAAAAGACTTCGGTAAAAATTAAACTGGTTGATCCGTGCGGGCCGGATCACCTCGGCATCCAGTTTGACCCGCTTGAATGCCCTTTCGTATTCCCGGATCACCTCGCGGTTGCCGATGGACACCAGCAGTCGCTGGCTGTCGCCGGCGGCGGGGCCCAGCGGCTGAAAAGAAATCTGGGCGGTATCGGGCGGGAAGCGAAATGTTTTTTCCGCCCACCAGGCGATCATTTTTTCGGTTTCTGGACGGCTGCCCGGGAGAGCATCGAATTTCTGGATGGACAACTTGACGTTTTCATTGGGGATCGAAAGCCCCACCCGGGTAAACCGGCCGTCAAGGTCGGCCAGCGCCTCGCGCAGGGCCTCGCTGAGGCTGGGTTCATCCTGTATGTTTTGCGCCCGAAAGGAGGCCTCGAGGGCCGCCGCCGGCAGCGCCACCCGTTTGAAATGCAACAGCCGCCAGCCGTCTTTGGCCTTTTCGACCTGGGCAAGCTTGACCGAGGTCGGACTGATTTCGATGCCGGCATACCTTTTTCTGAAATGCGCCAGCATGGGCGTCAGACGACTTTTCATCATTGTCAGCATATGGCAAGCGCTCAAAATTGACGGTTCCGCAAAATGGCTGTTTGCGCCGCCGTCCAAATTCATTAAGATTCGATCATACATCCTTCGGGCTCGATAAACGTGACCCGGTTGGCCTCTTTGAAAGTCGTTTCCCCTTTGAGGACTTCCGCCAGGGCGGCGTTTCTCAAAAATACGGTGCCGGAAGCCGCCGCCGTTTTCTTGAGCTCTGCCAACGGCGCTTTTTGAATGAAAAGTTCACGAATGACGTCATCCATTTCGATGAGTTCAATGA
>JBAPYE010000522.1:0-3194 GCA_049284575.1 Desulfobacterales bacterium | reverse complement strand
CTGATCAACAAGGCCATGATCGAAATTCCGCCGAAGTTTGCCGGCAAGCCGCCTGTCAACCCGGACGCGCGCGCCGAGAAAACCCTCTTTGAAAAGACCTGGCAGGGGGCCCATGGGCTGGCAGAAGACGTGCGTTACTACGGCAAATGGATGCGGGATCAGGCCGAAGCGCGCATCGGGCATCTCTACCCGAAGATCGCAGTAACGGCCGATATGACCCGGGAGCGGCCGGACCTGAAGGCCTATGAAGGCCGAAAGCTCACCGTGATCGCCTGGCTCTGGGCGCGCACTGTGAAAAGCCCCAACCCGGCCTTCGCTCAAGTGGACGTGCCGCTGGCCTCCACCTTCATGCTCTCCACCAAGAAGGGCAAGGAGGCTTACGTGGAACCGGTGATCGCCGATGGCAGATACCATTTCACGGTGAAGGCGGGCAAGCCCTTGGATGCGGCGGCGGCGAAGCTTGGTACGACGGCTGGCAAGCGCGCGGCCTTTAGGTGCCTGATGTCGGGCGTACCGGTTACGTACGACCACATTCGAAGCGAGGGCAAGGCCGGACGGATGGGCGCACGGCTGATGGCAGTCGTGGCCGAGGGCGATCGCGGACGGGTCTATCTCGCACCGATGCCGGAGCATGAGGCCGCAGCACGCCAGGCGAAGCCGGAATGGAAGCCGGACACACCGCTGCATGGGAAGTGCCGTGTCAATGTCTCAAACTATGGTCTTGACACCTACGGCGAACTCTTCACCCTCCGCCAGCTCGTGGCCCTGAGGACCTTTTCGGACCTGGTGGGCGAGGCGATGGCGCGAATCCGGCACGACGCCGCCGAGGCGGGCCTTGTCGACGATGTCAAGCCTTTGCGGGATGGCGGCACGGGTGCACTGGCTTACGCTGAGGCTGTGGGGGTATATCTGGCATTCGCAATAGACAGAATTGCGATGACGGGCAACAGCTTGGTTCGTTGGAATGCAGTGGGACAGAAAGCTCAGCATTGTTTTGGTCGGCAGGCCTTACCAATGCTATGGGATTTTGCAGAGCCGAATTTTTTTGCAACTGCAACAGGCAGCCTTGAGGCTGCGGTCTTCTATTCTTATGACCCGCTTAATTGGCTGCATTCTTCTGTTTCCGGCACAAGCCTTCAAGTTGACGCAACAAGACAAACCGCGTTGCATTCCAAGGTTGTTTGCACGGATCCTCCCTATTATGACAATATTGGGTACGCCGATCTATCTGATTTTTTCTATGTATGGCTGAGAAGTTCGCTTCGCTTGGTTTTCCCCGACCTTTTCGCCACGCTCGCCGTTCCTAAAGCAGAAGAACTGGTCGCCACTCCTTACCGCCATGGCAGCAAGGAGAAAGCCGAGACCTTCTTCTTGAACGGCATGACCCAGGCGATGCACCGACTCTCTGAGCAGGCGCATCCAGCCTTTCCGGCCACCATCTATTACGCCTTCAAGCAGGCAGAGAATGATAAGACCAACGGGATTGCCAGCACAGGGTGGGACACATTTTTAGAAGCAGTGATTTGTTCCGGTTTCTCGTTAACTGGCACTTGGCCAATGCGAACGGAGATGAGAACCCGGCAAATTGCAATGTCAACCAACGCCCTCGCCTCCAGCATCATCCTGGTCTGCCGCAAGCGCGCCGCCGATGCCCCCACCGCCACGCGCCGAATGGCTGGAGTTCAAAGCCAATCGTTATGAGGCGCAGGAACTTGGGGAATATCTCTCGGCTTTGGCCAATTCAGCTTGCCTGCACGGTCGGCCAAAGGGGTATCTGGTTTTTGGCATTGAGAATACCTCCCACCAGGTGGTGGGAACCGATTTCGAACCGGAGCAGGCCAAGGCCAAGGGAAACCAGCCGTTGCTGATCTGGTTGGCGCTCGGCTTTAAACCCAATGTCGGCTTCGAATACGACGTCGCAAGAGTTGCCGGAAAACGGGTGGTTCTGTTCAGCGTCAATCCAGCCTTTGACCGGCCCGTGAAATTTTATGGGGAAGCCTTCATCCGTGTGGGGTCGAGCAAAACAAAACTCGCCAGGCATCCCGAGAAGGAGCGCGCGATCTGGGTGCGCCGGACTGATTGGACCGCCCGGGTTTGCGAGCGGGCGACAATTGATGATCTCGATCCCACTGCTATCGTTCGGGCCCGGCAGGAGTTCAAAGTCAAATTCCCCAACAAGGGTGGTGAAGCAGACGAATGGGATGATGGCGTATTTCTCAACAAGGCCAAAATCACGATTCGAGGGCAGGTGACACATGCCGCGCTGATTTTATTAGGCAAAGACGAGTCGTCTCCGCTGTTGTCACCGGCCGTCTCACGCTTGTCGTGGATTCTGAAGGACGCCGCCAATCGCGAGCAGGATTACGAGCATTTTGGCCCGCCGGCCATCTTCTGGGCAGACAAGCTGTCCAGCAAGGTGCGTAATCTGAAAATCCGCGCACTGCCAAGCGGCACCCTTTTTCCGGTCGAGTTGCTTCAATACGACGCGTGGGTGCTTCGTGAGGCGCTGCACAACTGCATTGCCCATCAAGATTACGGGATGAATGCCAAAATCAACGTGGTGGAGTTTCCGGACCGGTTAATTTTTACAAACCAGGGCGTGTTTTTACCGGGCACCGTGGAATCCGTGATTCTTCAGGATGCGCCAACGGAAGTGTATCGAAATCCATTCCTGGCCGAGGCCATGGTGAACCTCAACATGATTGATACCCAAGGCGGCGGCATCAAGCGCATGTTCACCAAACAGGCCCAGCGTTTTTTCCCGCTTCCGGATTACGACCTTCATCAGGAGGCGCGCGTTTCTGTCACGATCCGGGGCACGATTCTGGACGAGCGCTACACGCGGCTTTTGATGCAACAATCCGATCTGAATCTTTCATCGGTCATCCTGCTCGACAAAGTTCAAAAAAATATCCGAATCGGCAAGGAGGAGGCAGGACGATTGAAGCGGGCCGGATTGGTCGAGGGACGCTATCCGAACTTGGTCGTGTCCGGGAAGGTTGCCGCTATTACGGGCGAGCAGGCCCAACACATCCGTAAGCGCGGCTTTGACAACCGATATTACCGGGATCTGCTCCTGGAGTTGATCCGCGAGCATGGCCCTGTGTCACCTGATGTCATTAACGAGCTCTTCATGGATAAATTACCGGATGTTCTTACGGAAGATCAAAAACGGGCAAAGATTCGCAATCTGA
>JBAPYE010000521.1:0-2320 GCA_049284575.1 Desulfobacterales bacterium | reverse complement strand
GCCACGCCCACCGCGATCTGCGGGGCGAACTGGCCGGCCCGGCCGGCGCCATCCCGGTCCTGGGCCTGCCCGCGACCTCCGCGGCCCATAGCTCAAACGAGCGCCGGGCCCGTTTTCGCATCTTTTCAATCCACCGCGCAAGCGCCGGCTGGGAGATGGAAGTCCAAGACCATCGGTACACGGCAAACGGTCAGGTTACCGCCATGCCCGCCGGCGGCCCCTGATCGCCTGCGGGGTGAGGCGCGCTAAAACGCCCGCCGCAACAGCCGCAAGGCCACCACCAGGATCAGGCCGGCGGGGGCCAGGGTGATGAGAATCGGGGAAAGGTTGAACAGCAGCCCCAGGTGCCCCAGAATCTGGTTGACCAGAAAAAACAGGGTGCCCACCAGCGTCCCGCCGGCGATCCGCTGGGCCGCGCTGATGGTGCGGGTGGAACCGAAAATGAAGGTCAGCGAGAGCAGCACCATGACGGCGGTGGTGACCGGCAGGCAGATTTTCTGCCAGAAGGCGAGATTGTATGCCTCGGCGTTTTCCCCGCGCGCCTTCAGGCTGGCGATGAACTTGTACAGATCCGTCAGCGAGAGGCTTTCGGGGGGAAGCTGCAGGATCGCCATCTGGTCCGGGGTCAGAAACGCCTCCAAGTCGTATTCGGCAAGCTTGCGGCGGGTGATGCTGCTCCCGTCGATGGTTTTCTGCTCCACCCCCGTCAGCAGCCAGCGATTGCCCTCCTGGAGGGCGGCGCTTTTGGCATAGATAAACTGCTTGAGGTTTCCGTCCGCGTCGAATTCGTAGAGTTCAATGTCGGCGGCCGCGCGCGGCGACAGGGGTTTTTCGACGTGAATGAAAAACCGCTCGTGTCGGACCCAGAACCCGCTTTTGGAGACCATCACGGCTTGCCCGTAGAGGGCCTCCGAGCGGCGCCGGTGGGCCTGCTGGTAGAGCGGCGGCGCGATGAATTCGGCCACCAAAATGGCTACCAGCATCAAGATGACGCTGGTGCCGACCACCGCGGCGCTGATGCGCTGAACCGATATACCGGCGGCCTGCATGGCCGTCAGTTCCTGGCGGTCGGCCATCATCCCCAGCCCGATGATGCTCCCCAGCAGGGCGCTGACCGGCATGAGGTCCGCGGCCTGCTTGGGCATGGTCAAGGCTGTGTAGTAAAAGGCGTCCGCCAGGCGAAAATCGCCCTTGCCGATGTCGTTGATTTGGGCGAGAAGTTCGAAAAAACTCAGCAGGGCCACCAGCACGGAGAGCGTCAGGAAAAATCCCCCCAGCGTGTGCCGCCCGATGTAGCGGTCCAGCCGTTTGATCTGAAAGCGGATCACTTCTGTTAGGACACCTTGGCGGTTCGCCGCAGGAGATGAAAGATCAGCACGGCGAGCAGGGCCGGTACCCACCAGATGCCCACCGCCGGGCTGACGACCCCGTTTTCGACCTGTGTTTTGGCAATCACGAAGAGCTGGAAATACACCGCAAAAATCGCCACCGCAATCGCCGTTCGGGGGAAGTTGGCCCCCCTGGGGTCGCTGCGGCTGAGGGGCACCCCGAGCAGTGCGAGCAAAATGGTCGAGAGCGGAATGGAAAGCCGCCACTGCAGTTCGGCCACGTCCTCCAGGCGCTGGGAGCCGAAAAGACGGGCGCTGGGCGCCGCCTTGCGCCGGTAGCGGGTGGCGCGGTCGGCATCCGCCGCGATCCGGTAAACGGCCTGACCGAAGCGCGCGACGCTGCCCTCCTCGCCCGTGCGCGCAAATTCAGCCCGGTAGCCGTTTCGCAGGACCACCACCGGCTGCCCGTCGGCCTGAGCGCCGTCCTGAACCATCTCCGCGGCGCTGATGACCTGGCGGGTGTCCCCGTCTTTGACAAAGATATGGACCTTCAGGGCCGCGCGGCGCTGGGGGTCGGCGCCTTGGGCGAAAAGGGCGTACTTGCCGGATTCCAGCTCCAGGAAGCGGCCGGGCTCCAGGCGCGACATGTCGAACGCCTCCCGGGCTTCGCTTCTCAGGCGGTAGAGGGCCTCGTAAGCCGCCGGCCGAATGCTGAGGGACGCAAAGGAGGCCGCCGCCGCAACCGGCAGCGCCAGCAGCATCACCGCCGTGAGGATGCTGCCGATGCCCACCCCGCAGGCCGCGAGCGCGGTCATCTCGTTGTCGCGGTGCAGGCGCCCGAGTGCGATGATCACCGAGAGGTAAAGGGTGGTGGGCAGCAGCACCTCCAGCGCCATGCCGATTTTAAGCCCGATCAAAACCCCCACCGCCGCCGGCGATAGCAGCCCGCCGACCGCATCCCCCAGGTAGGTGACGGCGGTGTAGCTGGCGAA
>JBAPYE010000520.1:0-11671 GCA_049284575.1 Desulfobacterales bacterium | reverse complement strand
CAAGAAATAATTGCACATCTTGCTTGTCTTTTGGCCCGTCACCGGCGTTACATCCGCCGGCACATATCCCGATATGCGCCGGCGAATGTGCCTGGGTGACGAACCAAAATCCGGCGCCATATTGTGCGATTATTTATTGCCGCGACCCTGACCGCACACCGCCGGCCGTCTGCTCGCCTGTCTCACCGGCCTCCGGCACGATCTCAAAAGAGGTGGTGATCCTGGCGGTGGCCCGGACCGTGGCGGCCACCGAGCAGTATTTTTCGACGGAGAGCGCAATGGCATCCCGGACCGCTTTGTCCTGCAACCCCTTGCCCGAGAGTCGGTAGTGGACCTGAATGCTGCGATAGGGCCAGGGCGGCTCGGGGTCGCGCTCGCCGTCAACGCTGATTTCCAGCGTCGATAGCGGGCGGCGCTTTTTTTTGAGGATTTCCACCACGTCGACGGCGCTGCAGGCGCCGAGGGCGACGAGCAGCATTTCAGAGGGCCGCACGCCCGCGGCCGCCTCGTCGCCCGACAACACAACGCAGTGGCGGTTGCTGTCCATTCCGACAAACTGCATCCCTTGCACCCAACGGACGGTAGTTTTGGGCATGATCACGCTCCTTCTCACACAGGTTGGCATTGTAGCCGTTTGGGCCGGCCGGACACCCACTGCCGGCATTTCAGCGCGTGCCTGGCGGTGGGTGCAGCCCCGCTGTCGCAGTGCTGCGTCTGTAACGATGGACCGACAGACACGACCGCCCTTGCCTTTTCAGGCCATAAAGGGGTAAGGAAGGCTTTCGGCCCCGGCACCCAAGGGTCAGGAAAACCACATCGCGTCCACCGTGGTGGGCCTCGCCAGAAAAATAAAGCCGCCAACCCCTCTTTGGGGCCCTCGACGGTTTTAGGATCCCTTTGATCGACCCGCATCGCTGCCCCCGGATTGACGGATGCCGGATTAAACCGCATATTGGGAGCACATGTCAATCGAGTCCGCGATTGTGGCGGCGCGTTTCGGCGCCTACTGAGACAGTCGTCAGCCGGCGCTTGCGCCCCAAACATCTGAGAGGAGCTTTTATGAAACGTACGCTTTTGCTCTTAGTAGTCGCGCTGACCGCCATGGCCTTCAACCTAGCCTGTTCCGGCAGCCAGAATTACCACACCACCGAACTGCCGGATCCGGCAAAGTTCAATGCCCATTTTGGGGATCTGGACGACACCGGCGATGGCCAGGTCACGCTGGAGGAGTTCCGGGCCCATTTCCCCGAGAGCGATGACGCTGTTTTCCAAGCGCTGGACCTCAACGCCGATGGTTTTGTGGACCATGAGGAGTGGCATCGCTTCAAAACCGCCCACGGATTGAAGCATGGCGGATGAAAGCGACCCCCGGGTACCGAGAAGCGGGCCGGAGGCCGCCGCTGACGACATTTCGGCTGCCGCCAGGGTGAAAAGCGCCGCCTTGGTGGTGGCCACCGTGAGCTCCTTTCAGACCCCGTTCATGGTGTCATCGGTCAATATCGCCCTGCCTGCGATTCAGCGCGAGTTCGGTGTTGACGCCGTGCTCCTGAGTTGGGTGGCCACCGCCTACCTACTGGCCTCGGTGGTGGCCCTGGTGCCGTTTGGCAAGCTCTCGGACATCCTGGGGCGCAGGCGGGTCTTTCTATGGGGGACCGGGCTTTTTTCAGCCGCCTCGGTGGCGTGCGCCTTTGCCCCGGGGATCCGCTGGCTGATCGTCTTGCGGGTGGCCCAAGGCGCCGGCAGCGCCATGATTTTTGCCACCAGCATGGCGATCCTGACCACGGTCTTCCCCTCCGGGGAGCGCGGCAAAGCCCTTGGCGTAGCGGTTGCCGCGGTTTACTCCGGTCTTTCCTGCGGCCCTTTTCTGGGGGGTCTCCTGACCCAGTACCTCGGGTGGCGAAGCATTTTCCTGGTCAGTCTGCCATTTGGGGCGGCGGTTATCCATCTGACCCTGACCCGCCTGAAGGCCGAGTGGGCGCCTGCCCGGGGCGACCCTTTTGACTGGGGCGGTGCCCTGATTTACGCGCTGGCCGTGACCGCCGGCATGTACGGCGTCTCTCTGCTGCCGGCGAGGTCCGGCGCTGGCCTCATCCTGGGGGGTATCGTGGGGCTGGCGGCGTTTACCCTTTGGGAGCTGAGGGTGCCCGCACCGGTCTTCGAGGTCCGGTTGTTTCGCGCCAACCGGGTGTTTGCCTGCTCCTGTTTGACGGCCCTGATTCACTACAGTGCCACTTTCGGGGTGACTTTTCTGATGAGTCTCTACCTGCAGTACATTCAGGGCTTGACCCCCCAGAAGGCCGGCACGATCCTGATGGTCCAGCCGCTGGTGATGGCCTTTTGCTCACCGCTGGCGGGGCGATGGTCCGACCGTGTCGAGCCCCGCGTGATTGCCTCCGCGGGGATGGCCATCACCGCCGCAAGTCTGGTGCAACTCTCGATGGTGGGAATGCAAACCCGCCTGCTGACGGTGGCGGCCGGGCTGATGGTCCTGGGGTTCGGCTTCGCGCTTTTCTCATCGCCCAACATGAACGCCATCATGGGGTCTGTGGAAAAACGTTTCTTCGGGATTGCCTCGGGATCGGTGGGCACCATGCGCCTGATGGGCCAGATGCTCAGCATGGGAATCGCCACCGTGGTGTTGACCCTGATGCTCGGTCGCGTTCCGATGACCCCCGCGTCCTATCCGTTGTTCATAAAGAGCTTGCAAGTGACCTTGGGGATTTTTAGCGGCCTGTGCCTTGCGGGGGTGTTTCTCTCCCTCGTTCGCGGGCGGCTGCACGCGGCCCGCTAATCGGCCAAGCGGCCCGCGGGTTGTCGCACCTTATTGCGGAAACCATTCACATATCATCAACAGGGAGGGTGACCATGCTGAGTACCGAAAAAATTTCAAAGGCCTTCGATGCCATTGCGGCGATTTGCGATCAGCTGAAGAACGAAACCGATCCGGCTAAAATTGATGAGGGCCTGGGGGTAATCCGCTCGATTGCCAAGCACCAGAGCGATATCCGCAGCGCCCCCAAGGGCACCTGCAAGGCCCATCCAAAAACGGCCTGAAGCGCTGCTGGGGCCGCGGCAAACACCTTGATGAAAACTGCACCTGGCAGAGTGAAATGGGCGGTTTTGATTTTCATTCGCTCACGCGCACCCCGCATGAAAGATCAAAGACGATGAATACGGCACAGTTCAACCGGGGGCTGCTGGCCTTTCTCAAGGCCTCCCCGACCCCCTATCACGCGGTTGCCGCCGTGGCCGAACGCTTGGTCAGCGACGGTTTCATGCGGCTTGACGAGGCCGATGCCTGGCGGCTGGAGCCCGGTGGCCGGTATTTTGTGACGCGCAACGATTCGGCCGTGGTGGCCTTCTCTTTGGGCGGTGGGTCGCCGACCCATACCGGGTTGCGGATGGTCGGGGCCCACACCGACAGCCCCTGCCTGAAGGTCAAACCCCGGCCGCTTTTGGCCGGCGACAGCTACTGCCGGCTCGGCGTGGAGGTTTACGGGGGGGCGTTGTTGGCCCCGTGGTTTGACCGCGATCTTTCCCTTGCCGGCCGGGTCAGCTACCTGGGCGCCGGCACCCGGTTGCACACGAGCCTGGTGGATTTTCGTGAACCGGTGGCGGTCATTCCCAGCCTGGCGATTCATCTGGATCGGGAGGTCAACAAGCAGCACGACATCAACCCCCAGAAGGAACTGCCGCCGCTGCTGCTCCAGAATGAAAAACCGGAGACGGTCGATTTCCGCAAGCTGCTGTTGGCGCGTCTGCTGCAGCAAAAGCCGGACTGCGGCGCCCGCGAGGTGCTGGATTTTGAAATCAGCCTCTACGACACCCAGCCGCCGGCGGTGGTGGGGCTTGCCCGTGATTTTATCGCCGGTGCCCGCCTGGACAACCTCTTGAGCTGTTACACGGGGCTGACGGCCTTGACGGCGGCCGGCGGGGAGCAGCCTGCGCTGCTGATCTTAAACGATCACGAAGAGGTTGGCAGCGCCTCCGCCGCCGGGGCCCAGGGGCCTTTTTTAAAATCGGTTTTGAAGCGGGTCTGCCCCTCCGGGGAGGATTACAGCCGCATGCTGAGCCGTTCCCTGCTGATTTCCGTGGACAACGCCCACGGCCTGCATCCCAACTACCGCGACAAGCACGACGACAACCACGGCCCACTGCTCAACCGGGGGCCGGTCATCAAGGCCAACGCCAACCAGCGCTACGCCTCCAACAGCGAAACGGCCGCCGTTTTCCGTTTGCTGGCCCGTCGGCTGCGGGTCCCCGTGCAGGACTTCGTGATGCGCAGCGACATGGCCTGCGGCAGCACGATCGGGCCGCTGACGGCCACCGAAATCGGGGTCCGCACCCTGGATGTGGGGGTGCCGACCTTTGCCATGCATTCCATTCGGGAACTGGCCGGAAGCCGGGATGGGTTTTACCTGTTCAAGGTGCTGCAGGCCTTTTTTCGGCTGGCGGATATGCAAACGATCATGGGGGCCAGTTGAGCAAACGACCGCGCAGCATCGGATACGTTGTCTTTTACCTGCTTTTCTGGTCGGAAAGCTGGCGTGTGGTCTTGGGGGGGGTGCTGGCCCTGGTGCTGGCCCCGCGGGTGGTGCCGCCGGAGATGGACCGCGTCCCTGCGACGCTGGTCTGGGTCATGCTGGCCACCATCGGCACCTGTCTGACCGGTTACCCGGCCCGTAAGATCGCCCAATTCTGGCAGCGCCTGATTCTCGGGACGCAGAAGCGCAACCGGCGCTCTTGAGCGTTGCCGGCGGGCGGGGTGGGGAGGAGGCCTTGTCCCATACGGCGTCGGCCGGCCTAAAAATAGGTGCCGACACCCACGCCGAAATGAAAGGCCGGCGAGCTGCGGTCCGGGGTGGCCGGCCACAGTTTGATTTCGGTAGGGACGAGCCGCGGGTGGCGGTAGCTGAAACCGCCGATGGTGCGGTTTTCAGCTCCCTTGAGGGTGCCGACCACCGTCAGCAGTGCGCCCGGCTTGAAAAGGGCCGGGTCGAGAAACTCCGCAGCCTGAACTAAAAAACGCCCCTGGGAATTTTCTCTGCCTTTGGGGCGATCCTGCCAGTCCAGCGGCAGCTCCAGGACGATCAGTTCAGTTGCGGCACTTGAAGGGCTGACTTCCAGAATCCTGCCGCCCAAAAGCACGGTCTCGCCCTCGTAGCGGTCCGGTTGCGCCTGAAGCGCTGAAAAAGAATCCGTGTTGGTGACCTGCGCTTTGGCGTTGGGGGAGATGCCGGACGCGCATCCGGCCAGCAGCAGGGCCAGCAGACAGGCGCACATGGCGTTGGGGTTCATCATGGGCGATGCTCCTTTGAAATACGGCCGGGGGAGCGGCCATGCCCGCCGCGGCTCAAGGGCCGTCGGGGGTGGGGGCAACGACGCTTCCCGCAAGACCCGGCAGGAAATCAGATGGTACACGGCCGTGGGGGTTCCAGCCAGGCCGCTCCCAAATACCAGCAGAATTTGATCAGGATCTGCTGGACTTCCATGGCCCGGCCGAAGTTGAACGGATAGAGCTGCCAGATTTCGCGAACCAGCAGTCTCTGGGGGCGGAAGCGGACAAAGTCGTTGATGAAGCCGACGATGGCGGCCGAGATCAGATGATCGTCGCGATTGAAGCTGGGGTCGATGTCCGCCAGGACGCCCTTGAGGGTCACCATGGCCTTTTGGAACATCAAAAGGTCCGTTGAAAAAACGATCCCCAGGCGGCTCATGCCGTCAAAGAGGTGCTCGATGGCGCTCAGGATGCCGGCGAAGGCCGGCCCTTGGCGGCAGACCGTTTTGTCCAGCAGGCTGCGGACCGCGTCAGCGGTCTCGCGCCGCTCGGTGGCCTTGCCGCCGGAGAGAAAGTCGGCCGCAAGCATCGAGATGGTGCGGTTGCGGGTCAGCAGGCCGGCCCCCAGCAGCAGCAGGCCGAAGCGCTCCAGGCGCTTCAACCGGCCGGTCATGGCCCAGTCGTAGAGGATGATCTGGGGCCTGGCATCCTCGAAGGTGTATGCGATGTTGCCGGCATGCGGATCGCCGTGAAAAATGGCTTCGGGGCGAAGGTCCTGAACGGGTCGCAGAATGCACACGCGCGCCAGGGTGGCGGCCAGCTCTCGGCGCTGTTGGTCCGAAAGGTGCGCCACGTCGGTGATCTTGCGCCCGTCCACACGGGTCATGGCCGTGATTTCAGGGGTTGAGACCGGAAGCCTTTCGGGCAGGATGACCGCATTGTTTCCGGCATAATAGGCCCGGGCGGCATCCAGGTTGGCTTGCTCGGCAGGCAGATCGGTTTCGTTTTCGAGCAGGTGGCGGGTTTGGTCGATGGTTTTCCTGAATTGAAACTCCCCAAGCCCCCAGCGGTCGCGGTGGCAGTCAAGATAGTCGCCCAGGCGGCTCCAGAGGGCCAGTTCGGCGGGCAGGTGGCGCCGGATGGCCGGCTTGACCATTTTAAGTACGGCCCGCCAGCGGCGGGCGTTTGGGTGGTCGGCGACCACGGCGGGCACCACGGCGCACACCGTGGCTTCCGCCAGAATCCGGTTTTCGGGGGTGATCGTGAATTGGGGGTGCATGGCGGCGCGCTCGGCATCCAAGCCGCCCTTGAGATGCCCATAATCCAGGGTGTGCACATTGTTTTCGAGCTCTGTCAGTGCCTGTCGGAACTCAGGGGACAGCCCCGGCGTGCGGCCGATCACCTGCCCGAGCTTCTGGAGCGTAGGCATATCCCGCACCAGGGCCAGCAGGCGCTGGGCCGGGGGGGCATCCAGGGGCAGGGTCAGCTGGTCGACGATTTTTTCGGCCAAGCGCTCCAGCGGCAGACCCGCCAGAAGAAACACCATGCCCTCGCGTACCATCGGCTGAAAGCGGGCGTAGCGATCGGGCAGAAAACGGTCGATTCCCGAAAAATCGGCGAGGGTGCGGGCCAGCAGCGCCAAGGTGCCGGCGGCCTGGGTATCCGTCAGCAGCTGCAGGGCGCGGTGATGGCGTTGGCGGCGGCTGGGCGGGACGCCCGCGATCGGGTCGTTGATGCGCAAAAACGGCGCCAACGCCATCAGGTCGGTCGGGTGATGGTCGGTAGGGGTAAGGTTCATTTGCGGATTTGAAAACTCCTGGGGATTTGAAGATAAAATTGCGAATTCTTATTTTAAGGCATCAGTGACCGGGTTTCAACTGAAAAAGAACAACCGGCGGTCAGCTGCCGTGTTGTGGCTATCGGAAAATCAGGCGTGCGGCTTGAAAGGCGGGATGGTGCCGCGGCGGCGCGGCGGTCGACGGCTGCCGTCTTTGGAAAACGCCATAGCGGTGGGGCGCGTTGTTTTCCTGAGATAGAACACCACGCTTTTTCCCAGCACGGGGTTCAGCAAGCGCTCGAGCAGTCGGCTCAGCCGCGGCTTTTGCATCAGGTCCCAGACCAGCAGGCGGTGGTAGCCGGCGACGGCGGCAACATCCGGGCGGTGGGGTCCTGCGAGGCACTTCAACCACCAGTAGGGGGTGTGCAAGCTGTGCGCCCAGTGCCGTGCCCAGAGTTTCAAGCCGGCGTTGGCCAGCAGCCGGCGCAGTGCCCCGGAGCGGTAGATGCGCACATGCCCGCCCTTAATGGTGTGGTATTCCCTGGACAGGCGCCAGCAGAGTGTTTCGGGGTAGCAGCGCGGCACGCTGACCACCAGGTTCTCGCCCGGTTTGAGGACCCGCGCGATCTCGGCGATGGCGGTCGTGTCGTCGGGCATGTGCTCGAGCACTTCAGCGCAGATCACGAGATCAAAATAGGCGTCGCGAAAGGGCAGGGCGCCGATATCGGCCACAAGCGTCCGCCAGCGCCCCCGGCAGAGGCCCAGGGTTTCGTGGTCGATGAGGCGGCTGCGGGTCTTTCGCACGTCTTGCAGGCTGCGGTCGACGCCGATGGCCGTCGTTCCGGGATAGCTTGCGGCCGCGGCGGTATGACGGCCGCTGCCGCAGCCGATATCCAGGATGCGGTCCCCGGGCCGGATATCGAGTCGCTCAAAGTCGACCGTGAGCATCCATGACCTCCCGGTAGACCGCCACCGTCTGAGCCGCAGCGCGCTCCCACGTGAAAAAATCCCGAACCCGCCGGTAGCCCGCCGCTCCCAGCGCGCGGGCGCGCCGGGGGTCGTCCAGAAGTGCGGTGATCGCTTGGCGCAGGGCCTGCGGGTCGGCCGGGGGCACCAGAATGCCGGCATCCCCCACCACCTCGGGCAGGGCCCCGCCGGTGGTGCTGATCACCGGAACCCCGCAGGCCATGGCCTCCCCGACCGGCAGGCCGAAGCCCTCGTAAACCGAAGGCACCACGGCCAGGGTGGCCCGGGCATATTGACGGACAAACTCCTCATGGTCGATCCGGCCGGTGAAGTAAACCCGGTCGGCGATTTCCAGGCGCCGGATCAAGTTGGCGATCCCCCCGTTTTCATTGGGCGTGCCGATCACCACCAACCGAATGTTGCGCCTGCGGGCGATATCGGCCACCGCTTCCAGCAGGAAGTAGAGCCCCTTCAGCGGAATATCCGCGCTGTTGGTGACGATGATGCGGTTTTGGGCGCGACTCACACCGGGCAGCGGGCGAAACTGGCGGGTGTTGATGCCGTTTGGCACCACCCGGAAACGATCGGGGGAGACCTTGAATTCACGGGCGATGTCCTTCCGGGAGCGGCGGGACACGGTGATGATGCGGGCGAAATGCGGTGCCACCCGGCGCTGCATGCCGATGAAGGAATGCCAGCGCAGGTGTTTGAGTTTTTGAGGGAAACTGCACACCGAGCGGATGGCTGCCTCACGATCGACGGTGATGGGGTGGTGAATGGTGGCCACCGTCGGCACCCGCCGGGCGATCATGGCAATGCCGTAGGACAAACTCTGGTTGTCATGGAGCACGTCAAAATCCTGCAGCCGTCTGCGCAAAAATCGATAGGCGCGCAATCCGAACGTGAAGGGTTCGGGAAAACCGGTGGTGCAGACGCCGATCCACTCGATCAGATTAATGGGGTCGGCCAGTTCCCGCAGGGCAGGGATGCGGAAAGGGTTTTCAGGATTGTAGAGGTCCAGGCAGGGCAGACGGTGAAGGGGGATGTCAGGGTCCAGGCAGGGGTCGGGGGGGCCTGAAATAACCGTCACGTGGTGTCCCAGATCGGTCAGGGCCCGGCTGAGGTTTTTAACATAAACCCCCTGGCCTCCGCAGTGGGGGTTGCTGCGGTAGCTGATCAGAGCGATTCGAAGGGGTTTTGGGGTCGTCATGGGCATCTGCTCGGATCTGTGGGAAATGGGCGGCGGCCGTTACCCGAGGGCACGGCCGCCGGTCGGCCCCGCGGCACAATCCGCAAACCACCCTTGTGCAGCGCTCGAAAGATCCCTGCCTATCGAAATCCTCGCAAATTTACAACCCGTTTTTGGCGTCTCGCGGCTGCCGGGTTCTGCCGGGTCCTGAGGGGCCGCGTCCCAAGCCCGCGCTCAAGAAAGGGGGGCGAAGACTCGATAGGAATGCCAAACGGCCATCGGGGGCAGGGTGAGCGGGATCGCTTTCAGGGGCGGCCCGGCTTTTAAGGCGGTCCTGCGTCAATCGCCAACCGCCACGCCCTGCAGATCCCCGTCGACTGAAAGGGAAAGCCCATGCCCAATGATACCCGCGCCTGCCTTCAAAAAATCGAAAACAAGATCAAAGGCCTCCCGCTGGTGGACGTTGCCGCCTTCGATGCCCTCAACCTGCTCAACGACCCCTTCAGCGACTTTGAAAAGCTGGCCGAGAAAATCTCACCGGATGTGGCCGCGCGCTTCCTGAACATCGCCAACTCGGCCTTTTACGGTTGCGAGGTTTACTCGCTGCTGCACGCCCTGAGACTTCTGGGCTACACCCAAATGAAGCAGGTTTTGATCACGTCCTTCCTGCTCGATCATTTCAGCAAGCACTTGAAATTCAGAGCCTTCAGCTTCCAGGAGTATATATGTCAGGCGCAGTCCTGCGCCGCCCTTTCCCGTTTGCTGGGCGAGGCGGTCGGGTTCAAGCGAACCGAGGACCTCTACACCGCGGCCCTCCTGCACAATATCGGGTTGTTGGTGATGGCGGTTTATTTCGACAAGGCTTACGAGGCCTCAGTCGCCCTGGCGGCTGAAAGCGGCGTTTCTCTGCTGCAGGCGCAGAGGCGGGTGCTGGGGGTGACGCACCCCGAAATCGGGGCGCTGGCGTTGAAGCGCCTCAATATTCCCGAGGAGATCTGCGAGGCGGTGCGCTGGCATCGCGAGGCGGGCGCGCAGGCGGGGAAGGGCGGCGAACTGGCGTTGATTACGCGGTGGGCGGTGACCCTTTCGAGAAAAGTGCGACTGCCGTATGATGTGGACATGCCTGAACTGCGCGCTCAGCTCAAAAGGCTGGTGGTGCGGGAGCGGCCGGGGATTCAAGAAAAATTGCGCGGTCTGACCCCCTTTGCCGGGCGGCAGGCGGTGCTGCACGAGGAACTCGCACGGCTGACGGTGGTGGTGGCGAAGGAGCTCGAAACCGGGCCCCGCCAGATGTCGACGCGCTCCGCGGCCTGAGGGTGGCGGCCTCTGATCTGGGCGCAGGCCAGAACGGACGCTGGCGCAGCGTCCAAGAGAGCGGCCAGCGGGGTTCTCAGCCTGCCTGCGCCATGGCCGCGGCGAGCGAAACCGCTTTTTCGGGCGCTGCGCCCATGATCTGCAGCGCAAATTGTTGCCCCACGTAGGCCTTCTGCAGGCGGCATCTGAGCCGCTGAAAATCCTCCTGGGCCGGCCTCACGGGCTGCCCTTCAAAGATCAGCGCCACCGGCATTGCGGCCCTGCGGGGACCGTCGAACATGTGCTGGTGAAAAAACCGTGAGATATGCCGATACGCGGCGAACCACCCCCGGGGGCCGCCGTCGCCGTATTTCCAGATGCAAAACTTTCGCAGGACAACGATCTGGACGGTGCAGTCGGCCGCGGCCTTGAACAGGGGAGCGTCCGGCGGCGGTGGGTTGCCGGTGTCCGCCGGATGGTCTCCAACTCGCCTCTGGAGGGTGCCAAGGTGCTCGGCGCACAGTTTTTTGTCCGTGAGATCCATGATTGTTTCGCGGATGAACCCCAACGCATCGTCTGCTTCCAGGGACCCCTGTTCGATGGTCAGAAGATCGCTTAAAAGGCTCTCGCGGGACTCCGCGTCGAAGGCCTGGATGCGGTCCTGAAACAACCGGTGATATTTGCCGGCCTTACGGGCGGGCGGGATGCTGAGGTCATCCCAGACCGCCCGAAGCGTCAGGTCGGGGGTGGTGTGAAGGCTCTTTTTACGCCCCCGGAGGGTGTCGAGCAGTGTTTCAAACATGGGCGCAGTCGGTTTTCGGCTTGATGCGATTTTGGTTTCAACAAGGGGCGGCATCACCGGCCGCCGGGCAGCCTCCTGAAACGTGCGGCGTTCGGAGGCTGAAATCCACTCGCTGTTTCCATCGGCTTCGCGCCCGGGTTGGTTAAACCTTTTCAGCCTCAGTGGCGCCATTGCCCACCTCGGGAGGCTTCTGGCCGTAGGTTTCAAATTTTTTGAGCACCCGCCCCATTTCCTCCTCAGGCAGGATTTTGGGGGCTCCCGCCAAGCGGGTCTGGTAGTAGAGGCGCGCCACGAATTCGATCTCCTCGGCGGTCGCAAAGGCCCGCGGCAGATCGCCGCCGACGGCCACCAGCCCGTGGTTGGCCA
>JBAPYE010000519.1:0-16868 GCA_049284575.1 Desulfobacterales bacterium | reverse complement strand
GCGCCGGGGGCGGCCGGCAGCTGCTGCAGATAGCTGATCACCGGTGAGCCGCCGACCTCATCCACGCCGATCTCAAAGAACTCGTCATCCACAAATACGTTGAAGGTGCGCGCGTTTTCGCTCTTGGCCGGGGCGGCCTCCTTCTTGGCCTTTTCCACCAGCTCGCCGGCCAGTGCTTTCTTGACCAGCTCGCGCTCCTTGATGGCCTGCTCCAGGGTTTTGGGGCGCACCTCGGGGGGCGCTTCCTCCTTGCCGTATTTCCACCTGAGGAAGCGTTTACCGGTAACCGGGTAGAGGGCGTAGAGAATTTCATCGTCCAGGTCCACCGCCAGCCCCTTGATTTCCTCCTGGGCCTTCTTCAGCTCGGGCTCCAGGACTTCGGCCGGCCGGCAGGTGATGGGCTCCTCGCCCCGCGGGTAGCCCTTGAGGGCTTTTTTCTGGACTTCCGCGTTGATGGGCACCGCGGTTTTGCCGTAAAGCCCGTAGCAGAGGTCCTTGACCTGGCCGGTAATGCGCTTGTAGCGTTCGTTTTCATCGTCAAAGAGCACGTTGTTGACGGTCTGGACACCGACGATCTGGCTGGTGGGGGTCACCAGCGGGATCTGGCCGAGGTCCTTGCGCACCCGCGGCAGTTCGGCGTAAACCTGATCGATTTTGTCCAGGGCGTCCATTTCGCGCAGTTGGTTGACCAGGTTGGAGAGCATCCCGCCCGGGGTCTGGTGCAGCAGCACGTTGATGTCGATGATCGACATTTTGGTGTCGTCCAGCAGGCGCCGGTATTTGGGCATGACCTCTTTTTCGAGGATCTCGTTGATCTGGCCCAGCAGGTGGATATCGAAGCCGGTGTCGCGGTTGGTGCCCAGGAGTGTCATGACCAGCGGCTCGATGGCGGCGTGCGAGGTGCGGTAGGCGTATGGCGCCATCACGGCGTCGATGATGTCCACGCCGGCCTCGACGGCCTTGAGGTGGCTCATGGCGGACATTCCCGAGGTGAAGTGGCTGTGGAGGTGAATGGGCGGTTTGACCGCGGCTTTCAGCGCCTTGATGATGTTGTAAGCGTCGTAGGGGGCGATCAGGCCGGCCATGTCCTTGATGCAGATGCTGTCGGCCCCCATCGCCTCCAGCGCCTTGGCCTTGTTGAGAAAGTAATCCAGGTTGTAAACCTCGCCGCCCAGTCGGGGTTCGGTCAGGGTGTAGCAGATGCAGCCCTGGAAGTGCTTGCCGCAGGACTTGATGACCGGCACCACGGTTTCGAAGTTGCGGTAGTCGTTGAGCGCGTCGAAGGTCCGGAAGATGTCCATGCCGTTTTCGGCGGCGCGCTGGACAAAAACCTTGGCCACGTCATCGGCGTAGTTGCGATAGCCCACCAGGTTCTGCCCGCGCAGCAGCATGGAGAAGGGGGTCTTTTTGATGTAGCGCTTGAGGGTCCGGATGCGCTCCCAGGGGTCTTCGTTCAGAAACCGGTGCATGGTGTCGAAGGTGGCCCCGCCCCAGACTTCCATGGCCCAGAAGCCCACCTGGTCCATCATCTCGGCCACCGGCAGCATGTCCTCGGTGCGCCCCCGGGTAGCAAAAAGCGACTGGTGGCCGTCGCGCAGGCTCAAATCTTCGATCTTGACCGGATTCGCCGCCTTGGGCCGGTCCTTGGCATACTGCATGTCCGTCATGACTACTTGGCTGTGATCGCTCATCTTACGCTTCTCCTCTCAAAAAGATAACTTGCGCGGGTTAAAATTGTAGAAAACGATAATCTTCCGGCCGGCTTGGGGGCCGGTGATTTAGCGCATTTTCCATCCTTGGAACGCTTTGAGCTGCATCAGCCCCCGCAGCTGCATCTGCTCCTGGCGGCCGCTGAAGCCCCACGGCTTGAAAGCCGTGGCCGGTGCGGGGGCCGGGGTCGGCGCCTTTTCGGCTTCGCCGGCCTGAAGATACTGCAGACAGAGGGCTTCTTCTTCGGTTTGGATGTAGGCGATAACCGCCGAGGCGACGGCGGCCCTTTTTTTGTTGGCTTCCATGGGGTCTCCCTGCGTAAAGCGTTGGCAAAGGTGGGCGGAAAAGCGGCCCGGCTTACAACGGAATGTTGCCGTGCTTTTTCGGCGGTCGGAGCTCCCGCTTGGTGCACAGGATCTCCAGCGCCTCGATGAGGCGCGGCCGGGTGTCACGGGGTTCGATCACCGCGTCGATGTACCCCCGGTTGGCGGCGCAGTATGGGTTGGAGAAAAGCGCCTTGTACTCTTCGATTTTTTCCTTGCGCTTGGCCACCGGGTCGGCGGCCTCCTTGATCTCGCGGCGGTGAATGATGTTGGCGGCCCCTTCGGCGCCCATCACCGCGATTTCGGCGGTGGGCCAGGCGAAGGCCATGTCGGCCCCCAGGTCCTGGGAGCACATCGCCAGGTACGAGCCGCCGTAGTCCTTGCGGGTCACCAGCAGCAGCTTGGGCACGGTGGCCTCGGAATAGCACCACAGCAGTTTGGCGCCGTGCCGGATGATGCCGCCCCATTCCTGCTGGCTGCCGGGCAGGTAGCCCGGGACGTCGGCGATGGTCAGCATCGGGACGTTGAAGGCGTCGCAGAAGCGGATGAAGCGTGTGGCCTTGTCCGAGGCGTTGATGTCCAGGCAGCCGGCCAGGTTTTTGGGCTGATTGGCGATGATGCCGATCGTCCGGCCGTTCATGCGGGCGAAACAGACGAGAATGTTGGGCGCGAAGAACTGGTGCGGCTCGAAAAATTCGCCGTTGTCGACGATCGCGCGGATCACGTCCTTCATGTCGTAGGCCGTATTGGGGTTGTCCGGAATGATCGTGTTGAGCTCCGGCGCGCTGCGCCGGGGATCGTCTCCGGTATCGACCCGCGGCGGGTCCTCCATGTTGTTGGCCGGCAGATAGGACAGCAGGCACTTGATCTGCGCGATGGCGTCCTGGTCGTTTTCACAGGCAAAATGCGAAACGCCGCTTTTCTCACTGTGGGTCATGGCCCCGCCCAGGTCCTCGAAGCTGATCTCCTCCCCGGTGACGGCCTTGATGACCTGGGGCCCGGTGATGAACATGAAGCTGGTGTTTTTGACCATGAATACCCAGTCGGTCATGGCCGGCGAGTAAACGGCACCGCCGGCGGTGGTGCCCATGATGGCCGAAATCTGGGGGATGACCCCCGAGGCCAGTGAATTGCGGTAGAAAATCTGGCCGAAGCCCGACAGGGCGTCGACCCCTTCCTGGATGCGCGCCCCGCCGGAATCGTTGATGCCCACGAAGGGCACACCGGCCTTGAGGGCCAGGTCCATGACCTTGCAGATTTTCTTGGCGTGCATTTCGCCCAGGCTGCCGGCGCGCGAGGTGAAGTCCTGGGAGAAGGCGAACACCGGGCGGCCGTCCACCATCCCGTGGCCGGTGACCACGCCGTCGGAGGGCACCTCGACCTTTTCCATCCCGAAGTTGACGCAGCGGTGCTGGACGAACATGTCGATTTCGCGGAAAGTGCCCGGGTCGAAAAGCAGGTCCAGCCGCTCGCGGGCGCTCAGCTTGCCCGATTCCTTGTGTTTCGCGACCGCCTTCTCGCCCCCCATCTGCAGGACCTTTTGCTCGCGTTCCTTGAGATCCTTTAATTTGTCATCAACAACACCCATCGTTTTTTCCTTTCGTCTCGCCAGATTTTATGATTGGAAAACATTATAAATCCGAATCCTTGTCAAGCAAAAAGAGAAGGTCGCTGGCGGCCCGGGTGGGCGCACAGTCACCCCGCTGAACGGTGGCGACCACTTCGGGCAGCCGGCGCTTGACGGCCGGATGCTGGTGGAAGCGCTCTTTGAGGCCCTCTTCGAGCAGGGTCCACATCCAGGCCAGGGCCTGCTGGCGACGTTTGGCCTGCAGCTCTCCGACGGCTTCCAGCTTGCGGTGATACGCCATCACGGTCGACCAGAGCTCCTCGATGCCGACCATGTTGAGGGCGCTGCAGGTCAGTACCGGGGGGCGCCAGTGGGGAGAGGCCGGGCTGAGGTAGTGCAGGGCGTTTTCGTATTCCCGGCGGGCCCGCCGCGCCTTTTCGAGGTTGTCGCCGTCGGCCTTGTTGATGGCGATGGCATCGGCCAGCTCCAGGATGCCCTTCTTGATGCCCTGGAGTTCGTCGCCGGCGCCGGCCAGCATCAGGACCAGGAAAAAGTCGACCATGGAGGCCACCGCCGTTTCCGACTGTCCGACCCCCACGGTTTCGACGATAATGACGTCATAGCCCGCCGCTTCGCAGACCACCATGGTCTCGCGTGTCCGGCTGGCCACCCCGCCCAGGGTTCCCCCGGAGGGCGAGGGCCGGATAAAGGCGTTTTCCTCGGCCGACAGGCGCTCCATGCGGGTCTTGTCGGCCAGGATGCTGCCGCCGCTGCGGGCGCTGCTGGGATCCACGGCCAGCACGGCCAACCGGTGGCCCCGGCCCACCAGATACATGCCCAGGCTCTCGATGAAGGTGCTCTTGCCGACCCCGGGCACCCCCGTAATGCCCACGCGAACCGCCCGGCAGCGGTGGGCCAGGAGGTGTTCGACGATTTCGCGCGCCAGCTTCTGGCGACTCGGCAGGACGCTTTCCACCAGCGTGATGGTTTTGGCGAGGGCGCGGTTGTTGCGCCCCAAAACCCCCTTGACGTAGTCTTCGGCTTCGGCGGATAGCATCGCGGTTCGATCAGGCTTTCTTTTCGACGACGTTCAGAACCTTGTTGGCGGCATCGGTCACCACCGTGCCGGGACCGAAGACGCAGGCCGCGCCGGCCTGAAGGAGAAAGTCGTAATCGCCCGGCGGGATGACCCCGCCGACCACCACCGCGATGTCGCCGCCGCCGGCGTGCTTGAGCTCTTCGATCAACTGCGGCACCAGGGTCTTGTGGCCGGCGGCCAGGCTGGAGACCCCCACCACGTGGACGTCGTTTTCAACCGCCATTTTGGCCGCTTCCCTGGGGGTCTGGAACATGGGGCTGATGTCGACGTCGAAGCCCAGGTCGGCGAAGGCCGTGGCGATTACCTTGATGCCGCGGTCGTGGCCGTCCTGGCCCATCTTGGTGACCAGGATGCGCGGTCGTCGGCCCCGCTGCTGTTTGAAATCCTCGGTGCGCTTGCGCAGGGCGGCAAAGATCTCGCTGTCGCCGTACTCTGCGGCGTAGACGCCCGAAATGCTCTGGGTGGTGGCGACAAAGCGCCCGAAGACTTTCTCCATGGCATCCGAGATCTCGCCGACCGTGGCGCGCGCGCGCACCGCCGTGACGCAGGCGGCCAGCAGGTTGTCGCGGCTTTCAGCCGCACGGGTGACGGCCTCGAGGGCTTGGGCGACCGCCGCGGCGTCGCGCCGGCTGCGGATCTCCTTCAAGCGTGCGACCTGCTCTTCGCGCACGCTGGCGGGCACCTCCAGAACCTCCATGGGGGTCTCCTGGTCGATCTTGTACTTGTTGACCCCCACAATCACGTCGAGCCCCTGGTCGATGCGGGCCTGTTTGCGGGCCGCCGACTCCTCGATCCGCATTTTGGGCATGCCGGTTTCAATGGCCTTGGCCATGCCGCCCAGTTCCTCGACCTCGGCGATGATCTTGCGGGCCTCGCGGATGATCCCGTCGGTCAGCGCTTCCACGTAGTAGGAACCGCCCAATGGGTCGACCACGTGGCAGACCTGGGATTCCTCCTGGATGACCAGCTGGGTGTTGCGGGCGATGCGGGCGGAGAAATCGGTGGGCAGGCCGACGGCCTCGTCGAAGGAGTTGGTGTGCAGCGACTGGGTGCCGCCCAGGACCGCCGAGAGGGCCTCCAGGGTGGTGCGAATGATGTTGTTGTAGGGATCCTGCTGGGTGAGGCTCCAGCCCGAGGTCTGGACGTGGGTGCGCAGCATGGAGGATTTGGGGTTCTTGGGGCTGAACTGCCGCATCAGGTCGTGCCAGAGGAAGCGCGCCGCCCGCAGCATGGCGATTTCCATGAAGAAGTTCATCCCGACCCCGAAGAAGAAGGACAGCCTTGGGGCGAAAGTGTCGATATCCAGGCCGGCCTTGAGCGCCGCCCGCACGTATTCGATCCCGTCGGCCAGGGTGAAGGCGGTCTGGAGGACCGAGTTGGCGCCGGCCTCCATCATGTGGTAGCCGCTGATGCTGACGGTGTTGAAGCGCGGCATGTTCTCGGAGCAGTAGGCGATGATGTCCGAGACGATCCGCATCGAAGGCTTTGGCGGGTAGATATAGGTGTTGCGGGTGAGGTACTCCTTCAAGATGTCGTTCTGGATCGTGCCGTTGAGTTGGGCCTGGGCGACCCCCTGCTCCTCGGCGGCCACGATGTAGCCCGCCAGGATGGGCAGCACCGCGCCGTTCATGGTCATGGAAACCGACATCTGGTCCAGCGGGATCTGGTCGAAGAGGATCTTCATATCCTCGATGGAGTCGATGGCGACCCCGGCCTTGCCGATGTCGCCGACCACCCGCGGGTGGTCGGAATCATAGCCGCGGTGGGTGGCCAGGTCGAAGGCCACCGACAGGCCCTTCTGGCCGGCGGCCAGGTTGCGGCGGTAAAAGGCGTTGGATTCCTTGGCGGTCGAAAAACCGGCGTACTGCCGGATCGTCCAGGGGCGCCCCGCGTACATGCTGGCCATGGGGCCGCGGACATAGGGGGCCATTCCCGGCAGGGTGTTGAGGTGTTCCATTGCCTCCAAGTCTTCGGCGGTGTAAAGCGGCTTGACAAGGATGCCTTCGGGGGTTTCCCAGTTCAGGCTCTCGATGGGTTTGCCCTTCATCTGTTTGGATGCCAGGTCGATCCATTTCTGCAGCTCGGGGTGTTCTGCCATGTTCACTCTCCTTCTGACTAATCTGCGGCCTAAATTTGAAAAAAGCGAGCGCTCGGGGGGGCGACCCGAGCGCTCGGGGGGTTTTCAGACCAGGGGTCGGCGGGTGCCGGAGGCGCAAAAATAAATTGAGCGATCGTTCGGTGGTGGGAACCTTATCTAAAAACTACTGACAAGTCAATATGTTTGCCATTCGGGCGATGCCCGCACCCCACCGGCGGTCCTGCCGGCGCGCGACAGTGGGTCGAAGCCTACCGTTCACACAGCTCCACCAGGACGCCGTTGGTGGCCTTGGGGTGCAGAAAGGCGATTTTCGCTCCGCCCGCCCCCTTGCGGGGCGTCTGGTCGATCAGCTGGATGCCCTTGGCCTTGAGCTCCTCCAGGGCCGCCTCGATGTTCTCCACCCGGAAGGCCACGTGCTGGATGCCCGGACCCTTCTTTTCGATGTACTTGGCCACCGGCCCATCCGGGGCGGTGGACATCAGCAGTTCGACTTCGCTTTCACCCACCGGAAAAAAAGCGGTGGTCACCTTCTGTTCGGCAACGGTCTCGGTGCCTTCGAAATTCAAGCCCAGGACCTCCTGCCAGAAGCGCTGGCCCTCCTCGATGCTGGTGACCGCTATGCCGAGATGGTCGATTTTCAGAATCTTCATTTTGTGTCTCCTTATGGTGTTGAGGGGTTGCCCCGCCGGGGGGTGAAAAACGCTGGGTGGTCCGGGCGTCTATCCAAAGCGCGCCATGACCCGCTTGAAGCCCGGAAGGGCGTTGACGATGGTGTCATCGGCCACGCAAAACGCGATCCGGAAATGCCCGGCGCGGCCGAAGCCGCTGCCCGGAACTGTCAGGATCAGCTCCTCCTGCAGGGCCTGCACGAATTTGACGTCGTCGGCCAGCGGGGTTCGCGGAAAGACGTAGAGGGCGCCCTTGGGTTTGACAAAGTCGTAGCCGCAGTCGGCCAGACCGTCGCACAGCAGGTCGCGCTTGCGCTGGTAGGCGGCCACATCCACGCTGACATCCTGCAGCTCGGCCACCACCCGCTGCATCAGGGCCGGGGCGTTGACAAAGCCGAGGATGCGGTTGGCCAGGGTCATGCCTGCCACCAGGTCCGCCCTGAACTCGGCCCGCGGGTTGACCGCCACGTAGCCGATTCGCTCGCCGGCCAGCGAGAGGTCCTTGGAGTAGGAGTTGGCGATCAGGCTGTTGGGGCAGCAGTCGAAGATGCCCGGCACCGTGACGCCGTCAAAAACGATGCGGCGGTAGGGTTCGTCGGAGATCAGGTACAGGCTGCGGCCCAGCTCCCGGCCGCGGGCTTCCAGCAGCGCCCCTAATCCCTGGAGACTTTCGGCCGAGTAGACCTGGCCGGTGGGGTTGTTGGGCGAGTTGATCAACACCGCGCGCGTGCGGGGGGTGATGGCGGTGGAGAGGGCGTCGAGATCCAGGGTGAAGTCGGCCCGTGTCGGCGCGGTTTTCAGCACGCCGCCGTGGTTGTCGGCGTAAAAGGTGTACTCCACGAAATAGGGCGCCGGGGTGATGACCTCATCCCCCGGGTCCAGCAGGGTCTTCAGGATGATGTTCAGGGCGCCGGCGGCCCCGCAGGTCATGATGACCTCCTCGGCGGTCACCGGCACCTCCTCCTGGCGCGCGAGGGTCTCGGCCACCCGCTGGCGCACGAAGGGGTAGCCGGCGTTGGGCATGTAGACGTGGTCGTGGTCGCCGGCTTTGTCGAGAATGGCGCGGGCCACCTGGCGGAACTCGGCCGGTGGGCTGAGGTTGGGGTTGCCCAGGCTGAAATCGAAAACCTTGTCGGCGCCGTGGCGCGCTTTGAGGCGTGCGCCTTCCTCAAACATCTTGCGGATCCAGGAGGACCGCGTCAGGACCTCCGCCACCTTGCTGGAAATCGTCATGAATCTCTCCCGCTGGGGTCACTCAAATTGGGGTTCAAGCGTCGTGGACGGCCGGGCCGGGGCGCGCTCAGTCCGCCGACTCCACCGATTTAACCTCGGGGATCTCCTTTTTCAACAATTTTTCAATGCCCTGTTTGAGGGTCATCTGGGACATGGGGCAGCCGGCGCAGGCGCCCTTGAGGCGCACCTTGACCACGCCGCCTTCAACGGACACGAACTCCACGTCGCCGCCGTCGGCTTGGAGCATCGGGCGGATCTTTTCGAGCATCTGTTTGACTTTGGCTTCCATCGGGGTCTCCTTGGTTGGGGTTGCCATTTCGTCCGGCGGGGGCCTCAGGCCTGCCGCCGGTGGTAAAACGCTTTTTTGAACGCATCGAAAGCGCCCGCTTCGATGGCCGTCCGCATGGCGGCCATCAGCCCGGCATAGTAGTGCAGGTTGTGGATCGAGTTGAGGCGGTAGGCCAGCAGTTCGCGGTTGAGGTAGAGGTGGCGCAGGTAGGCGCGCGAGTAGTGCCGACAGGTGTAGCAGTCGCAGTCGGGGTCGACGGGGTCGGGATCCCGGCGGAAACGGGCGTTGGCGATATTGAGGTTTCCGGAGGCGGTCAGCAGTTGACCGTTGCGGGCATTGCGGGTGGGCAGCACGCAGTCGAACATGTCCGCGCCCAGTGCGGTCAGCGCCACCAGGTCTTCGGGGGTGCCGACCCCCATGATGTAGCGCGGTTTGTCGGCGGGCAGCAGGGGCAGGCTGGCCGCGGCGACTTCCAGCATCAGGGATGTGGGTTCGCCCACGCTCAGACCGCCCAGGGCATAGCCCGGGAAGTCGATATCGACCAGCTCGGCCGCCGACTGCGCCCGCAGCGCGGGATCCATGCCGCCCTGGACGATACCGAAGAGCAGCCGGTCGGCCGCCGCGTGCTCGGTCCAGAACGCCTTGCAGCCCCGGGCCCAGCGGGTGGTCAGGGCCATGGCCGAGCGGGTTTGGGCGGGCTCGGCCGGGTATTGCAGGCACTGGTCGAGGCACATGGCGACGTCGGAGCCCAGGCAGATCTGGATTTCCATCGCCTTCTGCGGTGTCAGCAGGTGCCGCGAGCCGTCGATGTGCGACTGGAAAGCGGCGCCTTCCTCGGTGACCCGGGTCAGCCGGGCCAGGGAGAAGATCTGAAACCCGCCGCTGTCGGTCAGGATGGGGTGCGGCCAGTTCATGAAGCCGTGCAGGCCGTTGAAGGTCTCGATGACCTCGCAGCCGGGCCGCAGGTAGAGATGATAGGTGTTGCCCAGGACGATCTGGGCGCCGCAGGCGCGCAGATCCTCGGGAGAGAGAGCCTTGACCGTGCCGAGGGTGCCCACCGGCATGAAGACCGGGGTGCGGACGGCGCCGTGCGCGGTTTGCAGAAGACCGCTGCGGGCGTCGGCGTCGGTGGCGATCAGGGTGAACGGTTGCATGCGATTTTGTGATGGTGGCGGGCGGCCGGCGGGTGTCGGTGGTCAGAACCGCGGCCAAAACAATCCGTCGGCGCACGCGGGTGTGATGGGTAGGCCCCGCGACCTTTATTGGAGCAACATGGCGTCCCCATAGCTGAAAAAACGGTATCCCCGGGCGATGGCCGCCGCATAGGCCGCCAGCACCCGCTCCCGGCCGGCGAAAGCCGACACCAGCATCAGCAGGGTCGAGCGCGGCAGGTGAAAATTGGTGATCATGGCATCGACCTGGCGAAAACGGTAGCCGGGGTAAATGAACAGGTCGCACTGGCCGCTGCCCGGGGTGAGGCGTCCGTCCGCGCCGGTGGCGAATTCCAGGGTGCGCACACTGGTGGTCCCCACGGCCACGACGCGACGGCCCCCCTCACGGGCGCGGTTGACGGCATCGGCCACCGGCTGCGGGATATGGTACCACTCGGAGTGGATCGGGTGCCGGCGGATATCCGTCACCCGCACCGGCGAAAAGGTACCGTACCCCACGTGCAGCGTAATTGCAACGATATTGACCCCTCGGGCCGCCAGCGCCCGGACCACCTCGGGGGTGAAGTGCAGGCCGGCGGTGGGGGCCGCAATCGCCCCCTGGTGTTCGGCAAAGAGGGTCTGGTAGGCATGGGCGTCGTCGCAGGGCGGCGCCTGCCCCGGCTGGCGGCGGATGTAGGGCGGCAGCGGCACCTGCCCGATTGTGGGTAAAAGGGCCTCCAGCGCTCTGCCGTCTGCGAAGTTCAGGCGGCAGGTGCCGTTGACCGCCGATTCCACCCGGGCCTCGAGACCCGCTTCAAAGGTGATGACGGTCCCCGGCCGGGGCCGTCTGGCGGCCTTCACCAGACACTCGCAGACAAACGCCCCCCGGCCGCGGCGGCCGCGCAGCCCGGCGGCGTAGTCCAGGATCAGCACCTCGGCCTTGCCGCCACTGGCCTTGCGCCCCAAGAGGCGCCCTGGAATCACCGCCGTGTTGTTGACCACCAGCAGGTCACCGGGGCTCAGCAGGCGCTCCAGTTCGCAGAAGCGGTGATGCCCGTGCCGGCCCGCCTGCCGGTCGAGCACCAGCAGGCGCGACTGGTCGCGGCGGGCGGCCGGGCTCTGGGCGATAAGCGCCTCCGGCAGGGGGTAATCGTAATCGTCGATGGCAAACATGGCGCGCTCAGGTTCTTCCCAGATAAACCAGAAAAAGGCCCAGCAGCATCAGGATCAGCCCGAAGCGTCGCAGGGCGCCGGCGGACATCTCTCGGATTCTGCCGACCCAGGTTTTCATCTGTTCGGGGAAGGCGAAATACGGCAGCCCCTCGATAACCATCACCATCCCCAACACACACAGAAAAAACTCCATTGCGCTCTCCCGCGGGTCTCAGGGCCTCGGCAGAACCGGTGGCCACAGCCTGCGCCGCCGGCACGGCCAGCGGACAGGCCCCGGCGGGTGCACCTGCGGACAGCCCTAAAACCCGTTTTATAGTCCGCCCGGGTCGGCTTTGTCAAAATCAATTGCACGACTTGCCGGTGGGGCCGAAAAAATGGGCTTGTCAAAAAGCCCGCATTAATACTATCTTTTTTTCAAAGGGTTGCTGCAGCCCCGGCAGGCGGTCTTTTGAACCCAGGTCCGCGGACCTGCCGGCGGGGCCGGTCCGGACGGTCTTGGCCGCACCCCGCCCACCATCAAGGAGCATACCCGATGCGCTCTTCGGACATCCCCGTTGCGAAACGGTCGCTTTTTTCGTGGGTGCTCGCCTACAACCTGCACCTGCAGGGGCTGCTGCTGGTGGTCATCATCGTCACGGTCTTTGCCCGGGTCCTGCCCCTGGAGATGCAGAAGCGGGTGGTCAACGAGGCCATCAAACTTCGTGACGTGGACCTGCTGATGCTCTACTGCGGCATCTACCTCGTGTCGGTCCTGGCCGCCAGCGGCCTCAAGTACGTGATCAACATTCTGCAGACCCTCATCGGCCAGCGGGCCCTGGCAGAGATGCGCAATGCCCTTTACCACCACCTCCTGACCCTGCCCCTTTCCTTTTTCCGCAAAACCCAGCCCGGGCTGGTGGTCGCCTCGCTGGTCAACGAGTTGGCCGCGGCCGGCGACTTCGCCGGCGAGGCGCTGGCCGTGCCCATCACCAGCCTTTTGACCCTGCTGGTTTTCGCGGCCTACCTGACGTGGCTGAACCCGATTCTGGCCGCGGTCTCGCTCTCGATTTACCCCGTGGTGCTGCTCGTCATCCCGATTCTGCAGAACAAGGCCAACCAGGCCAACAAAAAGCGCGTGGATGCCACCCGCCAGTATTCGGATATCATCGTCGAGGCCGTTTCGGGGATCCACGAGATCCAGGGCAACGGCTCCTACCGGATCGAAAACCGGCGCCACGACCAGGTGGTCGAAAACCTGCGCAAGATTCGGGTGCGCTGGAACCTGCTGCGCTTCGGGATCAAGACCGGCAACAATTTCTTCACCAATCTGAGCCCTTTTCTGGTGTTTATCCTCGGCGGCTATCTCACCATTCACGGGCGGCTGGAGCTGGGGGCGCTGGTGGCCTTTCTCTCGGCCCAGGAAAAGCTTTACGACCCCTGGAAAGAGCTCATCGAGTTTTATCAATCCTATCAGGACGCCATCGTGCGCTACCGCCGCACGATGGAGTATTTCGATGCCGTCCCCGAGTATCAGCTGGCGCCCCTGGACCGCGCGCCCTATCATTTCCGCGGCGAATTGGACGTGCAGAACATGTCGTTTGCCACCGAAGGGGGCATTCTGCTGCTGCAGGACATCAACCTTTCCCTCAAGCCCGGCGAGCATCTGGCCCTGGTGGGTTTTTCCGGCAGCGGCAAGAGCACCCTGGCGCTGTGTATCGGGCAGCTGTATCGCTATACCGGCGGCCATGTGCTACTCGACGGGCGGGAGGTGGCGGAGATGACCAAAACCGACATCATCAACAACGTCGGCTTCGTCTCCCAGAGCCCCTTTATCTTCGGCGGCACCATCGAGAGCAACCTGCTGTATGGCTGCGAGGCCCGCAGCCAGGCGGCCGGCGTGGAAAGCACCCCGCCGATGCCGACCCTCGACCAGATCATCGAGGCGCTCCAGCAGACCGGCATTTTCGTGGATGTGCTGCGTTTTGGCCTCAATGCGCTGCTCTCGCCGCAGCGCGACCGGGACCTGGTGACCGCACTGGTGCGGGTGCGGGCCAATTTCCAGCGGGATTTCGGAGAGCCCCTGGCCGACTTCGTCGAGTTTTTCAATGCAAAGAACTTTCTCTACCATTCCAGCATTGCCGAGAACCTGATTTTCGGCACGGCCAACGACCCCACCTTTGAAACCCCCAATCTGCCTCACAACTCCTACTTTCTGGAATTTCTGGAACGGGCGGAGCTGAACCGCCCGCTGCTCAGCCTCGGGGCGGAGCTGGCCCGGCAGATGGTGGACATTTTGGGCAACCTGCCGCCCCAGGATATTTTCTTCCGGGAAAGCCCGATCCAACCGGAGGAACTGGACGACTACAAGCAGCTTGTGCAGCGGCTGGGCAAAGAGCCGCTGGACGAGCTGTCCGCCGGCGAGCGTGAAAAGCTTCTGATCCTGGGGTTGCGCTTCACCCCCGGTCGACACAAGACCGTGGCCCTCTCCGGTCTGCTGGAAAAGCGGGTCCTGGCGGGGCGGGCCCTTTTCAAGACCTCAGTCGAACAGGATTTTCCGGAGGCGCTTGCCTTTTACCAGACCTCCGCTTACATTCATTCTCAGACGATTCTCAACAATATTCTCTTCGGCAAACCCAAAAGCAGCGGGTCCCAGGCCGAGGAAAAAATAAACCAGAGTATTGTCCAGGTGCTGATCGAGGAAGACCTGCTGGAAAAAATCCTCGAGATCGGAATGAAGTTTGACGTTGGCAGCAAGGGCGACCGGCTTTCCGGCGGCCAGCGGCAGAAAGTGGCGATTGCCCGGGCTTTTCTCAAGAACCCGGAAATCCTGATCATGGATGAGGCCACCTCGGCCCTGGACAACAAGTCCCAGGCCCGGATCCAGCGCCTGCTGGAGGCCCGCTTCAAGGGCCGCACCACCCTGATCGCCGTGTTGCACCGCTTGGACATCGTCAAAAAATTCGACCAGATCGCCGTGATGAAAGCCGGCAAGATCGTCGAGTTGGGCCCCTACGAGGAGTTGATGAACCGGAAAGGAACCTTCTATGAGCTTGTCACCGGAAGAAGATAGGGCGGGCGCGGCCTGCGAGTTCCAGCAGAACCTG
The DNA here is from genome assembly GCA_049284575.1 of Desulfobacterales bacterium. Lineage (GTDB taxonomy): Bacteria > Desulfobacterota > Desulfobacteria > Desulfobacterales > JAABRJ01 > JAABRJ01. The sequence continues at coordinate 2,474 of JBAPYE010000519.1, read as the reverse complement.
GACATCCTGCGGCAGGAGCGGTTTTTCGCGGGGTTGTCGCCTGAAGCCCTCAAGCTGCTTGCGTATCTGTGCAAGCGCGAAACCTTCAGGCCGGGTGATCTTTTGTTCACCCAGGGAGAGGACGACGGGCAAGCCTTTTTCCTGGTTTCCGGCAAGGCCCGATTGCTGCGGGAGACAAACGGCCGGCAACACGAGATGCGCGTTTTCGAGGCGGGTATTTTTTTGGGCGGGATTTCCCTCCTGGGCAGCCTGCGGCGCCTGTTTTCACTGGCGGCGGTGACCGATATGGTCTGCCTGGTGCTGACGCGCGAAAAATTCTCGCGCGTGCTGGAGCAGTTTCCGGACATGATGCCCAAGGTGCTCAAGGGGCTGGTGGAGAGCATCGGCGCCTGGGAGGAGCGCTTCATGTCGGATGCCTTCTTCAGCGCCGACAGCTGTCATCAGAAATCGGGCGTCAGTCTGATCTGAGCCTCGCGGCGCTTGCCCGCCGCCATCCCGGATTTTCCCAATGGGTGCAGACACCATTCAAATCAAACTCCAAAACCGCCTCTCCGATCTCAAGATCCTGAGCCGGTATCTGCAGGAGTTCGGTGATCGCCAGGGGCTGCCGCAACAATGCGTTTTTGAAGTCAATTTCGCCCTGGAGGAAATTCTGTCCAACATCATTTCCTACGGCTACTGCGATGAGCAGCGGCACTGGATTAAGATCCGCATTTCGCTGGCGGGCGAGAACCTGACCATCCGGGTCAAGGACGACGGGCGCTATTTCAACCTGTCGGAATTCCTGCCGCCGGAAATCAACTGCCCGCTGGAGGACCGTCGAATCGGGGGGCTGGGGATTTTTTTCGTCCGCAAGTTCATGGATCGCATTGTCTATGAGCGTCGGCAGGACGTCAACATCCTGACCCTCAAAAAACACATTCGGCAGTGCGGGGCGCCCCGTGTCGAATGACCGTGCGGGCCTACCCCGCTGACAGCCGTAGCGCACATGAAAGGTTTTACACATGGACATAGCGGAACGCCAACAGGATGATATTTCAATCTTCAGCCTCTCCGGGCGGTTGGATTCCAACACCTCCCCCGAGTTTGAAAAACGGCTCTTCGATGTGATTCACCAGGGGACCCGGCGTATGGTGGTGGACTTCGGGTCGCTGGACTATATCTCGAGCGCCGGCCTGCGGGTTATCCTGAAGGCCACCAAAGACATCAAACGCGTCGAGGGCGTCTTTGTCCTGTGCGCCATGAAAGACTACGTCCGCGAGGTGTTTGAAATTGCCGGGTTCGACGCCTTTCTGCCGATCTTTACGTCCTTGGAGGACGCCCTTCAGCAGTTCTAAGCTCTTCGGGCGGGGCCTTGAGCCCGATCAGCCCGCGCTTGCCCAATTCTTTCAGAAAGCCGGTGACGGACACCTCCGCCTCCCGGGGGTGCAGCTGGAATTTGCGGGCAAACGCCTGCACCACCGCCGCCACCGTCCGTTTCCCGTCCAGAAGCTGCCAGGCCGCAGCTCCCAGGGTGTCCAGCTGCAGCCGGCGGGTCTGGACGCTGCTGGCCGGTGCGCCCAGGCGCCGCGCCAGGGTCTCAAACCACGGACGAACCCTTACCGGGTAGGTCAGCAGCAGCGCGCCTGAATCCAGCGGGGTTTCCTGAGCTTCCGGGTTTTTGGTGGGCCGGCAGGCCAGCGAGACCTCGCGGGAAGCCCCGCGGCCGGACGCTTTGCGGCGTTTAAATACTTTCATAGGCTTCGCAGAGGGCCTCCAGCCATGGATGGGGGGGCGCCAGGCGGCCTTCGAGGCTGACGCCCATCAGGCGGTTGCGTTCCGCCATGTGCCAGATCCGGTAATGGCGGAAGCGATCCCCGGGCTGCAGGACCTTCCACCAGCGCTGCCAGCCCCGCTCCGGCGTGCCCTGCGACCATCCCAGCCCCCGGTGAGGCCCGACCAGCAGGGCTTCCGGCCGGCCGTCGCTGCGGGGCATCAGGCGTCCGCCGAGGGTCGCCAGCGGCGCATCCTGGAGCAGCACCTGGGCCGGTCCCCAGCGGTGGAGGACCAGCCGCTGCCGCGGGCGCCTGAAGCACAGCTCGAAATAGCCCGGTTCGAACCGCTGGCCGACCAGCTCGAACATCGCCGGGACCTCGGCGCGGATGTCGAAAAGGGCGTAGTCCACCGTTTGGGCCGCCCCATGATCGCGGAAGGCGGTCAGGGCCCTGGCCGCCGCCGGCCCGGCGCCGGCCCCGGGGGGGTGAAAAAACTGGATCAGGGTGGCCGTGCGGCAGACCGGGCAGCAGATCACCGACCCGGTTGCGGCTTGCCGGCCGTCGGACCATGCAAACCCTTGGCACGCGAACCCCGCCAGCGCTTTTTGCCAGGCGGCCGTCAGCGCTGTGGGGCGGATGATCCTGCGGGGGGCCTTGCGGGGCTGCAGGCGGCGCAGATAGTCGGCGGGGGCGGCGCGCTTTTTTGCGGCCGGGCCCCAC
>JBAPYE010000518.1:0-9332 GCA_049284575.1 Desulfobacterales bacterium | reverse complement strand
GACCCGCCCGGCGGCCGCCTCCCAGAGCGATTCATCAGCCTCGTCGGCGACCGGCGGTAGCTGCAGGGCCGGGACGCCGGGATAAGTCTTGTACAGCGCGGGCTGATCGGTCCAGTCCAGCCGGTGCGGCTCCATGCGCCGGCGATCGTAGCTGGTGCGGTCGTGGTATTCTCTGGCGCTAAGCATCTCGGAACTCCTTTAGGGCGGGGGAATGCGCGATTTTTATCTTATTTTCAGGCTGCCGAGGGGATTTCGCCAGCTGCCACGGCGGCCCCCAGGTGGCGGCTTACCCCGGCAATGGTCGCCTCGGCCAGCAGGTTGCGGGCAAAATTTTCGGCGGCGGGCACCTCGAGCTCCGCCACCACCTTTCGAATACCCGGCAAATACCGGGGGTCCAGGCTGAAATTGCGGACGCCGACCCCCACCAGAAACGAGAGGAATGTCGGATTGTGGGCCATCTCGCCGCAGATGGCCAGGTATTTTCCGGCGGACTGTGCCGCCGCCGAAATCCGCGCAAGCCCCCTGAGAACCGACGGGTGAAAGGGCTGATAGTACTCGGCCACCTGCTCGTTGGTGCGATCCACGGCCAGCATGTACTGCACAAAGTCATTGGAGCCGATGGAAAAAAAGTCCACCACGTCAGCCATTTCCCGGATAATCTCCAGCACGGAGGGCAACTCCACCATGATGCCCACCTGCGGCGCCGGATGGTGGGGCGCGCTCTCGGTTGCCAACTGCCGGGCCGCTTCGGCCACGACCGCTTTGGCGGCCGCGAATTCGTCCAGACCGGAGACCATCGGAAACATGATCCGGACCCTCTCCACGCCCTCGGCGGCCCTCAGGATGGCGCGCAACTGCTGCAAAAAGACATCCCGGTGGCGCAGCGAAAAGCGAATCGAGCGCAGCCCCAACTCGGGGTTCGCGACCCCCCCGGTTTCGGAGTAGCTCAGCATTTTTTCGCCGCCGGCATCCAGCGTCCGGATGGTCACCGGACGGCCCGCCATTTCCACGAAAAGGCGTCGGTAAACCACGTATTGCTCCTCTTCCGAGGGATAGGTTGCCCGTATTAAGAAGGGAAATTCGGTGCGGTAAAGTCCGACGCCTTCGGCCTCGAGATCCCGCGCGACGGTCAATTCACTGAGCAGGTTGATATTGGCCAGCAGGTGCACCCGGACGCCGTCCCGGGTGCGGGTCGGCATCCCGCAACCGATCTTGCCTGCGGCCGGGGCCACCCGCGCCGACGCCTGGCGGTCGCGAAAACGCCGAATGATGTTATCGCTGGGACGGACATAGACATTACCGATGTCGCCGTCCAGCAGCACCGTCGTCCCCTCGGCGACCCGCATGAGCTCCGGGCGGTCGGCAATGACCAGGGGCATCAGCATCGAACGGGCCAGGATGGCCACATGGGAGGTCAGCCCACCACCGACCAGCACAATCCCGCGCACGCCCTCAATTGCGAACTTGAGCATCTCCGAGGGGTAGAGTTGGCCCGAAATGACAATCCGATCCTCGAAAAGGCCTGTCTTCTCGGGGGTTTGCTGAAAGAGGTTGTTCAGCATGCGACCGGCCAGATCCTTGATGTCATGGGCTTTTTCCTGCAGGTAGGCGTGATGGCTGCCGGAAAAAAGCGCCATGTAGCGCCGCGCCACGGATCGCACGGCTTCCGCCGGCGCCATCCCGCCGGCGATGCGGGTGACCATCTCGCCGATGAATTTTTCATCTTTCAGAATCATCACGTGGGCGGCAAAAATCAGCGAGGCGCTCTCCGGCAGGCGGTTGGACAACCGCCGCTGGTAGCGCTCCAACTGTTCGGCGGTGGCGGCCACGGCCCGCTGGAAGGCATCGAGAGTATGCGCCGGGGCCGCGGACGATTCGGCATCCAGCAGCTGGCTGTGGCTGCGGTCAAACACCACCGCCGGCCCCCAGGCCACACCCGGCGAGGCGGCCTTGCCTTTGAAGAACAGCGGTTGGGCGACCGCCTGATCACCATCGCCGCAGGTGTCAGAACGGGTCAGACAGACCATCAAACGGGCATTTCCAATGGCCCCTGCCAACTGGGAGGCCACGGCCCGCAGGGCCTTGACGTCGACCTCGTCAAAATAGCTGCGCTCCTCGTGCTGCACCACCAACACCCCGACGCGCTCGATCCCTCTGCGGATCGGCACCGCGATGAGCGAATTGAAACGGTCCTCCTCGGCTTCGGGGAAATACTTGAACTGCGGACTCTCTCCGGCCACCCCCTCGCACACCGGCCGGTTGCGCTCGAAAGTGGCGCCCACCAGGCCTTCACCCGGCCGCATGCGCACCTTTTGCACGGCACCGGGGTTGAGTCCGAGGGTGGTTGTCAGCACAAGCTCGTCGCGGTTTTCCTCATGGAGGTAAATCGAGCAGACATCCGCCGAGAGGTGGCGTGACACCATTTCAACGGTTTTTTGCAAAAAATGGTGAATGTCGGAGCTCTCGGTCATGAGGGCGGCCAACTCCCCGATATCGCACAAAAGGCTGAGATGCTCGCGGTCTTTGGATCTCATGGGCGCTCCGGTGGTTGGATGCAAAAGAGGGTTTTGGCCGGGCTTGGGCCAAGACTTTCGGCGGCAGCCCCCTGCCGTCAGGTTTCGGGTGGCCGCCACGGTCGATTGCGGCAGCGTTTGATTGAACCCAATCAAATATCGTGCCGCCACAGCCGGAAAGCAACCCGCAACAGTGGATTTCAGCGTTTCTTGGGGCGCGGCGCAACCGGGAAATACTTTTTATTTTCGCGCATCCGAGAATTTAGAATTACAAATTTGAAATTTTACGATATCAATTTTACATTTTCGAAGTCATTTAACCACTCTTCGACCCCGTCGTTTCTTCAGATTCCATTTCTTTCCGGGATGTTGCGCAATTTTTCATGGTTGGCCCGCGCCTTGCTCGTATTTCAGCATGAACACGTTGCCGTTCAATACCGCAACACTTGAAAAAAGGAAGTATCAGATGAACAGCGCCCCCGTTTCCAATTTCTGCGTTCCCGGCGCGATGTCCTTTTGTCGGGCCGGTAAAAACTGGGCCGACCATCGCCGGTGCCGGTTCTATTGCAAATCCACCCTTTCCAGCCGTTGCATGCATTTTTTGGAGTCTTTCGGCGGTCACTGCGACTGTGTCAGCGCCCAGCGTGAAGGCCGGACGGCTGCGTCCGTATCCGCACTAAAGACCTGATCTGTACCGTCGGCCTCCGGCGCAATTCACGGGCCATGGGGGTTTTCCCTATCAAATTGAGGACCAGCCCTATAGACATGCAGGCTTCAGGCTTTTAAATTAAGTCGTGATGTGATCGTTTGATATCAGAGGCCAAACAGAGGGTGAAAGATGCGGGAGATTCTGAAGATGTGCCTACCCTGATGCCGGCCGCTGCCAGAGCGGCGAGCATCCGAGCGCCCGCGCGGCGGGCACTGTCACGTAACTCTTAGTGGAAGGAGGGCCCAATGAAACTGGAAGATAAGTGGATGATCGCACTTGTCATTTTCTCGATCCTCTTCACTGCGTCCTTTGGGTGGGGTTTCTGGGGGTAACTGCCGGAAGCACAGTTGAAACGGCCGGGAAGGCAGCCCCCTTTCCGGCCACACGTATTCTGAGCGGATCAATTTCGGGTCTATTTTCGCGGCCCATTCCCAGGCCCTCCACGACGGGGCTCAAGTACCACGCAGAAATCGAGATTTTTCATCCCCCCCAAACTACCTCGAAGAAGGCACCCGCATCCAGGAGTAACGGCTGTGAAAACCCTGGAAAACAAAGCCAACCTGCCGGTGGCTTTTTTGGGTGCGACCCTCCTGATTGTCTTCGTCTTGACGGTCACCTTCTGGTCGGGCGATACATGGTGGGCATCGCGCGATACCGACGGCCGTTTTGTGCTGCAGCGCGACCGAGTGGTAACCGTCAATGGCTGCCGGCTGGTTTACCGCGGCTTGCAGCCGCCGCATCACTTTCGCGTGGATGTGACCATCCTGGCCTTGGATCCCCAGAGCGCCTACCCGCATCGCATCGACAAGACCGCAGCCCGGCGCGGATTTCGCCTAGCCGAAAAAACCTATCGGCTGGTTGCGGCGCGTGAGAGCCGTCTGCTGCTGGAGCGCAGCCCCTGACCCCCCCAAACGCTGTCGGCTCGCCCCAACGGCGCGTGAAAACCGCTTACCCCCCGGTCGCATGCCGCCGGCTGGCGACCGGTTCGCCTGTCGAGGCCCGCTAACCGGGTTCGGGCAGGTGAATGGTAAAGGTGCTTCCCCGCCAGCTGCTGCTTTCAAGAGATACCCAGCCCCCGTGAACCTGGCTGATGTGTTTGACAATGGCAAGCCCCAGGCCGGTACCGCCGATTTTACGGCTGCGGGCCTTGTCCACTCGGAAAAACCGCTCGAAAATCCGGGGCTGGTACTTTTGGGGAATACCGGGTCCATGATCCCGCACACGGATTTGGAGTTCACCGTCCGTCTGAACGGCCGCAATGTGCACCGTCTCTTTTTCGGGGCTGTATTTTACGGCGTTGTCGATCAGGTTGATCAACGCCTGTTCCAGCAGGGTGGCGTCGACCCTGGCGGTGATGTCCGGGGGGCAGTCGAGCGCCAGTCGCACCCCACGGGCATCGGCTTTCCACTGCACCAACTGCGCGGCGGTTTCAATCACCCCCCGCAGAGGGGTGGTTTCCAGGGTGACGGTCGCCCCCTCCCCTCTCTGCTCGAGACGTGCCAGGGCCAACAGGTCTTCCAGGATGTCGTCCAGGCGATTCACGTGCCGCTGGATTATGTCGAGAAAGCGCCGGCGCTCCTCGGGGTCCTCCGCGGCCATCATCAAAGTTTCCACAAACCCCTTGATGGCCGTCAAGGGTGTCCGAATTTCATGGGAAACGTTGGCCACGAAATCCTGCCGCACGTTTTCCAGCCGCCGCACACGGGTCACGTCGTGCAGCACCACCAGGGTGCCGGCAGGCACGTCGGCGAGTCCTGCCAGGGGAACACAGTGGGTGTCGAAGACCCGCTCAACCGGCTGGCGCACCACGAAGTCTCCCTGCACGAGCCGGTTTTGGACCGCAGATTCGGCCAAAAGCTGGTGAAACCCCCGGTCGCGGATGATCTCTTGGATGTCCCGGCCCTTCACCGGACCCGCCGGCACTGCCAGCATGCGGGTGAACGCCGCGTTGAAGCTCATGATCCGCCCCTGCAGATCGATCGCCACGACGCCTTCCACCATACTGGCCAGCACGGTTTCAAATTCATTGCGCTGGCGAATGACCGCATCGATCCGCTCCTGAAGCTGCGCCGCCATCTGGTTCATGGTGCGCGCGAGGGCCGCCAACTCGGCCGGGCCGGGCACCTCCAGCCGGTGCTGGAGGTCGCCCGCCGAAAACTTTTCAGCCCCGTTGCGCAGTTGCTCCACCGGCCGGCTGATACGCCGTGACACCAGAAATGCCAATGCCAGGGCCAGAATGACGGGAAAAAACCCACCGATCAGGACCTCGACAAATAGGGCCTGCACCTGGGATTCAACGGCTTTCAGGGAGATCGCCACACGCAGCACCGCCAAAGGGGTCTCGCCCCCCCCTTCCAAGGGCAGCGCGACGTACATCATAGGCTGACCCAGAGTGCTGCTGAAGCGCTCGGAGCGGCCCACCCCCCCGGCAAGCGCCTGCAGCACCTCGGGCCGGCTGCGGTGATTCTCCATCCGGTGCGGATCCTCATTGGAATCGGCCATAACGGTGCCGTCGGCCAGAATGACCGTAACGCGGGTATCCGTGAGCTGTCCAACGCGGCGGCAGATCCGGCTGACAGCGGCGGCGTCAACCGGCTGCAAATAATCGGCAACATGCCCGGCAAGAATACGGGCGCGTGTTTCCAGATCGATTGCCGTGCGCTGGATGAAGAAGGATTTAAGGGAGGTCAGCGCAAACCAGCTCACCCCGCCGAGAGATACCAGAATGATCAGCAGATAAGAGGGAATCAGGTGCCAGATGAGGGGTTTGGGTTTTCTCATAGGCTCTCGCGAAAGCGATAACCAACACCCCGAACCGTTTCAATATAGCTGCCACAGACACCCAGCTTCTTGCGCAGGCCGACGATCTGGACATCCACGCTGCGGTCGGTGACCGGGTAATCGTCGCCGCGGATGGCATCCAGGATCTGGGTGCGGGTAAAGACCCAGCCCGGCCGAACGGCCAGAAACGAAAGGATCTGAAATTCGGTGTAGGTCATCTCGACAGGCTCGCCGGCAACAAAAACACTGCGCCGACCGGGGTGCATGACCAGTTCATGGATCCGGATTTCTTCGGTTTCGGGTCCGGGTAATTCCTGGGTCTGGCGACGCAGCACGGCGCGCACCCGCGCCGTGAGGATGCGCGGTGAAAAAGGCTTGGTGATGTAATCCTCGGCACCCAGTTCCAGACCGGTGACCACATCGGCCTCCTCCCCTTTGGCCGTCAGGAGAATCACCGGCAGCGACTGGGTGGCGGGCAGCGCTTTGAGCTTTTTCATCACCGAAAGGCCGTCGATGCCCGGCAGCATCAGGTCCAGAACCACGAGGTCTAGTGTCTGGGCGCGCGCCATTTCCAGGGCGTCCTCACCGGTGCCGGCCGAAACGACGGTATACCCTTCCCGGTGAAGGTTGTAGCGCACCAGTTCGAGGATATCCTCCTCGTCGTCAACCACTAGAATTTTTTCTTTGGTCATGATGTCTCTGGTCTTTCCGGCGACTCGGCCGCATGCGGTCAGCTAGCGCGCCAACGGGCAACCGCCGCCCGCAGGTGCCATCCGGTCGCCCCAGCTTCACCGAAAGGCACGTCGCAGCCCGTCGGCGACTTGACGCGGGAGACTGTCAGGCGGTTGTTAGAAATCCATCAGCGGCGGGTTAGTTTTTCGTGAGCAAACCGGGCGTCCGAGGGGGCCGGCGCTAGAATTCGACCCCCGGCTGAGCCTTGATGCCGGCCGCATAGGGATGCTTGACAGCGTGCATCTCGGTGACCAGATCCGCTGCGGCCAGCAAGCCTTCGGAAGCGTTGCGGCCGGTGATGACCACGTGCTGGCCAGCGGGCCGCCGCCTCAGTGCCGCCAGCACGGTCGTCTCGGTCAGAAAACCGTACTGGATCAGATACGTCAATTCATCCAGAATCACCATCCCGTAGCGACCGTCGGCGATCATGGCGCAGGCCTGCCCCCAGCCCTCGCGGGCGGCGCGTCTGTCCTTTTGGATGTCATCGGAGGTCCAGGTAAAGCCGCGGCCGGTGACATGAAAGGCCAGCAGGTCGCCAAAGCGCTTGACGGCCTCCCGTTCACCACAATTCCGGGACCCCTTGATAAACTGGATCACGCCCACTTTGATGCCATGCCCCACGGCGCGCAGCGCCATTCCCAGCGCAGCGGTGGTTTTGCCCTTACCGTTGCCGGTAAAGACCATCACAAGGCCTTTTGGCACAGCGGCCCTCCATATCATAATCGTGTGGGGTTCCCTGGCGCGATGCCGATCGGCACCGGGGAATGTTGTAGGAGGGGAGCCGGCGGCAAGTCAACCCCTTTTTGTCCCGGCCGCTCTTTTCACCTTGAAAACCAGGAGGGGGTCGACCGAATTGCGGGAGACTGCCCACGCAACTGCCACCGAAGAGGCGCTTCGGGCGGGAGTGGCTGGCTGCCGCAAACGGGGCGGCGGTTTACGGGGGTTTTTTACCCCTGACAGAACAGCGCGTTCAACGCGGCGACCCGAAAAAGGTCGCGCCCGGTGAAGTTGCCGATCGCCGAGGGGGCGGCGGCTGCTTGCTGAAGAACTCGCTGAAATGAGGCCGGCCGAGGGTCGCAGTCATCACCGCAACCGCACGGCCGATCGCCGCTAACTTCAGAGCAACGGATTTACCCGGCGGGAGCCCGCGGCCGCAAAGCGACCGCCCGGTCCTATTTTAAACCTGCAGCGGCAAGCTCCGGCCGGGGTCAGCCCATGGAAAAAAGCTAAAAACCGATGTCACCGCGACGGGTCAGTGTGGATAGAGGCCGAGGTCAAACACCTCGTATTCCGTTGACCCGTCCAGGGAATTCTCGATTTCGCTCAGGTCCGCTTTTCTCTTCGGGCTGTTGCTCCAGCGTCTCCAATCCTCCAGGCTGCGCCAGTTCGAGGCGACCACCACCCGGAACGGGTCCTCGTGATCCCAGAGAGTTTCCGAAGACAGGTAGCCGTCCTCGTCCATTGCCCCGTAGCGCACTTTTTTGAGCATTTTGTTGATCTCGTTGAAGTGGCCTTCCTTGAAGCGTCTTTTGATCAGAATCTTTACCGCCATGATACCCTCCTTTCGGTTGCCAGGGTGCGGAACAGCGCTACCCGCCCTTGAAATCGGCCCCTCGCAACAAGCGGGGCGTCGCGGGTTGAGATGAAAGGCAAGCAGCCGGCAGGATCTGCCATCAACAGGGAGTCGGTGGGAATCGTCGGCTCGGGGTCGGCAGGACGCCGGGAAAATGGTTTTATGATTGTAATTTATGGGAAGCCCGGAAATTTGTCTATGGGGATGGGCCTCATTTTACACGGAGGATTTCCCATGCCCCGGGAGTTTTCCCCATGAATTGTTCCTGGGCCGGGATGTTTCGACGATTGTCTGCCCTGGAAAGACAGCGGTGTTGCAGCCGTCCTTGTGGGGGTTTGTCAACTTTGATAGCAGCGTAAAAAGCATTATGTTCAGCTATACGGTGTTTTTGCAGAAAGGAAGCCTGAATGCATGCAATTTACGCTCTGTGGACTCACCCGCGCGTCATCTCCACCGCTTTCGAACGGGTCATGATGGCACGCGGTGATCTCAAAATTCTGCACGAACCCTTTTCTTACCTTTTAAGACCCTTCTACGATCGCATGCATGCCCATCACATCCTGCCTGAAGCGCAAGGGTAATCGGGTGGTTCATGGACGCGAGAGCTATGGGAATAGATCAGGTGAGGGGGAAAGGGAAGCCTCGGGGCTCGCGTGCCTTCATCCCGGCCAGCATTTTCTCAGCCCCCGGACTCACACCTGGAGTTCAATGGCCCAGCGGTTGACGGACCCGTAAAACGGAAGGGCTGCGGGTCGGTGGTGCGGCTTTTGACATTGAGTGGGAGACAAACGATGGCGACGAAACTTCCTGAAGAGCGCGCAAGAGATTGGAAAGATGCGTACACGCTCCTCAATAAAACACTCGGCATAGATTACGCGAGAATCTCGAAAGAAAACCTCGAGCGCCTGAACGAAGAAATCACGCAAACCACAGGCGCAAAAGGCCTCGAGCCATTCGAAGAGCAAATCACGAATGACATCAACACCGGTGATCTGGTTTTGGCGCGCGGCTCGAGGAACTGGGG
>JBAPYE010000517.1:0-8939 GCA_049284575.1 Desulfobacterales bacterium | reverse complement strand
GTCCTGGCGGCCGAGGCCGATCTTGAGACCCTTTTCGGGCTGCAACCGGAGTCCGAAACGCCCGCCCGAACCCGCCCGGCGCCGCCGTCTTTCGGCCGGCTGGTGCAGCGGTCCCTGGCCGAGGGCGATCTGCAGCGGCTGCTTGAGGAAAAAACTCGTCAGGAGCGCCGCGGCGCTCAGAAGATGAGCATTCGGCAACAGATCAAATCCCACCCCCTGCCCCAGCGGCAACTGGACCTGCACGGTTGCACCGCGGTTCAGGCTGAACAGCGCACCGAGGCCTTCGTGCACGGGGCGCTGCATGCCGGATTGGCCACGCTGCGGATCATCGTCGGCAAGGGGCTGCACTCCCAGGGGCGGGCGGTTTTACCGGATGCGGTCGTCGAGAAACTGTCCGAACTGAAACGCCGGGGGCAGGTGCTGGCCTTTCAATGGGAAAAGCACAAAAAGTCCCGCAGCGGCGCCCTGATCGTCTATCTTTGAATGGGGTCGCGGCTTGTGTGAAATCGCATTTCCAGGGCGCTGCCCGCAAACGTCCTTACATCACGCCCGAGGCGGCTTTGTCTGAAACGGGGAAACCGGCGTCCGCTTTTCATCCCACCGGGGGGTGCAGGGTGTTGAGGTAGGCCGCCCACTCCATGGGCAGCAGCTGTTTTTTGCGGGTGTTGCAGCGCTTGCAGCACGGGGCCACGTTGCCCTTGGTGGTCTTGCCGCCGCGGGCGAGGGGCACGATGTGGTCCATGGTCAGTTCCCGCGGCGGGGTCGGCGCCCGGCAGTAGTGGCAGACCCCCTTGGCAAGGCGGCGCTTCCACCACTGGGAGCGGCGAAGTTCGCGGGCCTTGGCGCGTTCGCGACGGATGTCTTCTTCGGTTAGGTCGTAGGCGTAGGGTTTCATCGGCGGGCATTCTCCTTTGACGACCCATCAAGGAGGCCGGGGTGAAGGCCGAGGTCCTGAAGCCAGCGCCGGACGGCTTTTTTCAGAAGGGCGTAATAGGCCTCCGAGCCGCCCAGCCCGCTGCGGCCGAAATAGTAGTTGATCTCGAGAAAAAGCGGGGCTGCGGGGGCCGCAGCGGACGGAAAGAGCAGGTCGATTCCGGCCAGGTTGACGCTGCTGCGACGGCAGAAATCCCCGACCGCCGCAATCCCGGCCTGCCGCAGCCGGGGGGCGGCCCTTGGGTCGATCACGGCCCCCTGGGCCAGGTTGGCGCCGAACTTGTCGGCCGCCGGTTGGATCCGCCAGTAGGCCATCGCCTGGTGGCCGATCACGGCCACCCGCAGGCATCGGCCGCCGCAGGCAACGTGCTCCTGGAGCAAAAAGCCCTTCTGGCCGGTTTTCTCGAATTCCGCGGCCAGGGCGATCAGCGATTGGAATTGCGGGGCCGTATCCACCCGGTACACCGTTCGGCCTTCCCCCCCCCAGTCGAACTTGAAAACAAACGGCGGCCGGAACCATCTCCCGAAATCCAGATCCGGGGCGGCCCGGCGCAGGGCCGCCAGATTTTCAAAGGTCACGGTGCGAGGCCGCCGGGTGCCGAGGGACGCGAAAAGCCGCGTCTGCCCGATTTTGCCCGGGAACCCAAAGCGCGCATCGTAGTTGGGAAAGACGTGTGCGCAGCTCTCCCGGGCCATCTCGTAGAGACCCTGCCGGCAGCCCTGGGGCAAAATCACCGCGTCGGCATGCGCGACGGCCCGGCGCTCGCGCGCGCCCGGGTCCCGCCCGGCGCACAGCAGGTTGCAATCGGCCACCAGCAGCGGGTGAAAGGAAACGATCATCAATACCCGAATTTGCGCAGTGCGCGCGCGTCCTGGCTCCAGTTTTTCTCCACCCGGACCAGCAGCTTCAGGTAAACCTGGGCACCGAGCATTCGCTCGATTTCGCCGCGCGCCGCGACCCCGATTTGCCGGAGCTTGGCCCCGCCTTTGCCGATCACGACGCCCTTCTGGGAGTCGCGCTCGACATGGATCGTAGCGAAGATTTTAACCAGCGCCGGCCGGGTTTCCTCGGAAAAGTGTTCGACGGTGACGGCGGTGCTGTAGGGGATTTCCTGCCCGGTGAAGCGGAACACCTTCTCCCGGATCATCTCGGCGGCGATAAACCGCTCGGGCAGGTCGGTGATGGCATCGGCGGGGAAAAGGGGCGGCCCCTGGGGCAGGCAGGCTTCCAGGGCCTGCAGCAGGGCCGGCAGCTGGTCCCCGGTTCGGGCCGAAACCGGCACCAGCGCCTCCAAGGCCACCGCCTGCGACCAGCGCGCAATCAACGCCAGCAGGGTCGGTTTGGCCACCAGGTCGGTTTTGTTGAGCGCCAGGATGACCGGCCGGCGGAGCTGGTTGAGCTTTTTGACCAGAAGGCTCTCGGCCGCGGGGTTCGGTGCGGCCGCATCCAGGACCAGCAGCACCACATCCATGTCCTCCAGGGCCGCCAGGGCCGCCTCCACCATGCGGATGTTCAGCGCCTTGCGGGCCCCGTGAACGCCGGGGGTGTCCACGAAAATGATCTGGGCTTGCGGCCGATGGGCGATGCCCAGAATTCGGTTGCGGGTGGTCTGGGGTTTGCTTGAGGTGATGGATATTTTTTCCCCCAAAATCCGGTTGAGCAGCGTGGACTTGCCCACGTTGGGCGGGCCGGCAATGCCCACGAAGCCGGACCGGTGGCGGGGGGGCGGTGCTTCCGAAGGGTTCACGTAGCGGCCTCGATGTATCGGTCCAGAATCCGCCAGAGGTCCCCAAGACCCTCGCGGGTTTTGGAGGAAAACAGCGTAATTTCCTCCGGCGCGCGCCCGAGGGCCTGCGCCGTGATCCGGCGCTGGCTGATCCGGCGGGCTTTGGAAAGCTTGTCGATCTTGGTCAGCACCAGCACCGGGGAGAGCCCGCAGCCGTTGAGCCAGTCGATCAGCTGGTGTTCCTCATGGCCGGGCGTGCGGCGGACATCCATGATCAGGACGACGGTTTTCAGGGTGGTGCGGTTGGCCAGGTAGTGCGCGATCATGGGGCCCCACTTTTTTCGGATGTGGGCCGGCGCCCGCGCATAACCGAAACCGGGCAGGTCCACGAAGTGGCAGGCCGCATTGATCTGGAAAAAATTGAGCAGTTGGGTGCGCCCGGGGGTGGAACTGGTTTTCACCAGCCGTCGGCGGTTGACCAGGGTGTTGATCAGCGAGGACTTGCCGACGTTGGAGCGCCCGGCAAAGGCCACCTCGGGCAGCTCCGCGGGGGGGTACTGCGCCGGTCCGGCGGCGCTGATGACAAATTCGGCTGACGTGATGATCATCTGCTCTCACGGCTGCGGTTGGCTGCGGGTGAGCGGTGTGGCCGCCCGTTCGCGCGCACCCTGCGGCCGGTGGTTGTCTTGGATGTAGCGCTCCAGCCGGTGCATGCCTTCGGCGATGTTTTCCATGGAGTTGGCATAGGAAAAACGAAGATAGCCCTCACCGTTTTGGCCGAAGTCGATTCCGGGGCTCACCCCGACGTGGGCCTTTTCCAGGATGTCAAAGGCGAGTTTATAGGAATCATGGGAAAGGTGCCTGGCGTTGGCAAAGACGTAAAAGGCGCCGGTGGGCGCCACGGTCAGGCCAAAGCCCAGGCCCTTGAGACGGCCGATGATAAACTGCCGGCGCTCGTTGTAGATCGCCTTCATGCGGGCCACGTCCGGCCCGGCCTCCTTCAGGGCCGCAATGCCGGCCATCTGCACCACCGAGTTGGGCGAAATGAAGAAATTTTGTTGGATTTTCTGAATCGGGCGAACAAACTTCCGGGGGACAATCAGGTACCCCAGGCGCAGGCCCGTCATGGCGTACATCTTGGAAAAGCCGTTGAGCACGAAGGCGTTGTCGGTGAACTCGAGGATGCAGTGCTCCTGGCCTTCGTAAACCAGGCCATGGTAAATCTCGTCGGACACCACGTAGGGGGGGCCGTCGCTGCCCGCCAGGTCGGCGATCGCCGCCATGCAGCCCCGGGAGAGCAGGTTGCCGGTGGGGTTGGACGGCGAGTTGATGAAGATCGCCTTGGTGCGGTGGCTCAGCTTGGCGGCGATGGCTTCGGGCCGAAATTGGAAGCCGTCCTCCTCGTATACCGGCACGGTCACCGGCCGGCCCTGGACAAAAGTGATGAAGTTGGGGTAGCAGGCATAGTGGGGGTCCGAGATGATGACCTCGTCGCCCGGGTCGAGCAGCGCCGCGAAGAGTGCGAACATCGCCGGTGAGGTGCCCGAGGAGACGATGATCTGGTCGGGGTCCACCGAGACCCGGTAGCGCTCGGTGTAGTAGTCGCAGATCGCCTGCCGAAGTTCGGGAAGCCCGAGGCTGTGGGTGTAGTGGGTGTGCCCGCCGTCCAGGGCCCGGCAGACGGCGCGCTTGACGCACTCGGGGGTGTTGAAATCGGGCTCGCCGACTTCCAAATGGATCACACTGTGGCCCTGGCGCGCGATTTCGTTGGCCCGCTCCAGAACGTCCATGACGATGAAAGAACTGATCTGCTGGACTCGCTGGGAAACCATCTATACCACCTTGTTCAACGGGTACTCGATGATGCCTTCGGCGCCCTGCTTCTGCAGTTGGGGGATCAGGTCGCGCATGACGTTGGTGTTGACCACCGTTTCCACCGAAAACCAATCGGACTGGTAGAGGGGGGCGACGGTGGGGGCGTTCAGGCTGGGCAGAATCGCGACGATTTCTTCCAGTCGGCCCTTGGGGACGTTCATTTTCAACCCCACAAGCTTTTCGCCGAGCAGCGCGCCCTTGAGGAGCAGGGCGATCTGCTCGATCTTTTCGCGTTTGACAGGGTCCTGCCACGCGCCGTGGTTGGCGATCAGCTGGGTGTTGGTCTGCATCAGCTCATGCAGGATGCGCAGGCCGTGGGCCTTGATGGTGCTGCCGGTTTCAGTGACCTCGACGATGGCATCCGCCAGGCCGGAAACCACCTTGGCCTCGGTCGCCCCCCAGGAAAACTGGACCGTGACGTCAATGCCGCGTTCGACAAAATAGCGTTTGGTGAAGTTCACCAGTTCGGTTGCCACCTTCTTGCCCTGCAGGTCCTCCAGTTTTTTGATGGGCGAATCGTAGCCCACCGCCAGGATCCAGCGGGCGGGGCGGGAGCTGACCTTGGAGTAGACCAGGTCGCTGACCACGTGGACGTCGGAGGCGTTTTCGGCAATCCAGTCCTTGCCGGTCAGACCCGCATCCAGGGTGCCGCTCTCGACATAGCGGGACATCTCCTGGGCGCGGCAGATGCCGCACTGGATGGCCTCGTCATCGATTTCCGGAAAATAGCTGCGGCCGTTGACATTGATGGTCCAGCCGGAGCGTTTGAACAGGGCGATGGTTGCGTTCTGGAGACTTCCCTTGGGAATCCCCAGCTTCAGCGGGGTTTTCATTTACCGTAGACCTCCTTGGGGTCAAACACCGGCTGCCCGACAACTTCCAGGCGGTCCCGGTTCACCCGGTTGTGAAAGCAGCTGCGGTGTCCCGTGTGGCAGGCCGCCCCTCCCAGCTGTTCCACTTTCAGAAGCACCGTGTCGGCGTCGCAGTCCACGCGGATTTCCCTGACCAGCTGAACATGGCCGGAGGTTGCCCCCTTTTCCCACAGGCTCTGGCGGGAGCGGCTGAAGTAAGTGGCCTTGCCGGTTCGCAGGGTGGCCTGCCAGGCCGCCTCGTTCATGAAGGCCAGCATCAGAACCTCACCGGTCTGGTAGTCCTGGGCAATCGCCGGCACCAGGTCGCCGATTTTGGAAAAATCAAGCGCGATCATGCGGTCACCGTTTTTTGAATGCCCCCCGGCCGGGTTTTGGATGGACAGCGAGGAGCACCGTGTTTAATATTTTCTCTTTAAAACCTGAATAATTATCGACAATAACGTTCAAAGTCAAACAATTTGTGGCGAGGCGGCTGCGGGGGGGGAGGCGGTCAAGTCTCTTGCCCCAAGGGGCGATCTCTGATAGCATGCCACCACACAACGCAGCGGGGCGGAACCGGGGGATGGCCCATTTCGCTCCCATGATTTTTTAGGGGGACCACCACTGTATGGTCACGCGCAAAAGCAACGCCGAGATTACCCGCAGACGGGTTAAAAAAGTCACAGGAGGCGTTTTCAAAAGACTGCTGCGGGGGGTTTTCTGGACGGGCCTGGTGATTCTGGTCTTGGCGGCCGGCGCCGGCGCCGGCCTGTATGCCTACTTCGCTAAAGACCTGCCCCAGATCACCTCGCTCAAGGACTACCGCCCCGCCATCATTACCACCGTCTTCTCCGACGATAATCGCAAAATCGGAGAGTTTTTCAAGGAACGCCGCAAGATACTGCCGCTGCAGGACATGCCCGAGATGCTCCTGCATGCCTTTGTAGCGGCCGAGGACAGCCGCTTTTACAAGCACCAGGGCATCGATTTGATCGGCATCCTGCGGGCCTTTTACAAAAACCTCGAGGCCGGCGCCATCGTTCAGGGTGGCAGCACCATCACCCAGCAGGTCACCAAATCCTTTTTTCTCAGCCCCGAGCGAAGCTACCGGCGCAAGGTCAAGGAGGCGATCCTGGCCTATCGGATCGACCGGTCGTTCACCAAAGATGAAATTCTCTACCTCTACCTCAACCAGATTTACCTGGGACACGGGGCCTACGGGGTCGAGGCTGCCTCCGAAAATTATTTCGGCAAGCCTGCCCGGGAGCTGAATCTGGCCGAATGCGCCATCCTAGCGGGCCTGCCCCAGGCGCCGAGCCGCTATTCGCCGTTCCGCAACTGGGAAAAGGCCAAAGAGCGGCAGATCTACGTTCTCAACCGGATGATGGCCGAGGGCTATATCACCAACCTGCAGGCCGGCGACGCCATCAATGCCCCGCTGGACGTCAAGCCGCGGCGCAACTGGTACATCGAAAAAGTGCCGGTGTACACCGAACACGTGCGGCGCTACGTGGAAAAAAAATACGGTCAGGACGCGCTTTACACCGGCGGCCTGAAAATATTTACGGCCGTCAATATCGACATGCAGAAAATCGCGCGCGCCGAAATCACCCGGGGCCTGCTGGATCTGGACAAGCGCCAGGGATACCGGGGGCCCATCGAGCACCTGGCCCCGCCGGCGATGGCGGCATTTGCCGCCGCGCTCCGCAACGCGCAGGAAGACGACCCCCTGGAGGCGGGCAAAACCGTCAAGGCCCTGGTCATCGATGTGGACGACACCGGCAAGCGGGTCACGGTGCGCATGGGTGATGAAAAGGGCGTGATCGCGCTTGAGAATATGGCCTGGGCGCGCAAGCCCAACCCCGAGGTGCCCTGGTATGCCGAGCGGATCAGGCGCCCCGGGCAGGCGCTTGCGCTGGGGGACGTGATCTGGGTCAAGTTGCAGGCTCCCCGGGGCAAGGACGGCATCTGGCCCCTTTCCCTGGAACAGACCCCCGCGGCTCAAGGGGCCCTGCTGTGCATCGAGGCGGAAACCGGTCATGTCAAAGCCATGATCGGCGGGCGTGATTTCACCGAGAGCCAGTTTAACCGGGCGATTCAATCGCGTCGCCAGCCCGGCTCGGCCTTCAAGCCGGTCATCTACGCCGCAGCCCTCGACAAGGGCTACACCCCGGCGACGGTGCTGATCGACGCCCCGATCGTCTATCAGGACGCCCAGCGGGATTTCACCTGGAAGCCCAAAAACTACGGCGAAAAATTCCACGGCCCGACCCTTTTGCGGGAGGCCCTGGCCAAATCCCGCAACGTGGTGACCATCAAGATCCTGCAGGATATCGGGATCGACTACGCCATCGGTTACGCCCGCAAACTGGGGATTTCATCGCCCCTCAGCCGGGATTTGTCGCTTGCCCTGGGCTCCTCGGGGGTGTCGCTGCTGGAGATTGTCAACGCCTTCTCGGTGTTTGCCAATCTGGGCTATCGTCTGGAGCCGATCTTCATCACCAAAATCGTCGATCGTGACGGCAACGTTCTGGAAGAAAACCGGCCGTTGAAGACCAAGGCCATCGATCAGAGCACCGCCTACATCATGACCAGCCTGCTGGAGAGCGTGGTTAAAAGCGGCACCGGCCGGCGCGTCGCCGCCCTGGGGCGCCCCGTGGCAGGTAAAACCGGCACCACCAACGACCTTTACGACGCCTGGTTCGTGGGCTACACCCCGCGCTACATCACCGGGGCCTGGGTCGGCTTCGATCAGGGCGGATCCCTTGGCAAACTGGAGACCGGCGCGCGGGCGGCCAGCCCGATCTGGCTGGGTTTCATGCAGAAAATTCTGGCCGACAAACCGGTGCGCGTTTTCCCGGTGCCAGACGGGGTCGTGTTCGCCAAGATCGACGCTGAAACCGGACTGCTGCCGGTTGCGGAATCCGCCGACACCCTTTTCGAGTGCTTCAAGGAAGGCACCGCGCCCACGGCCTACGCCAAGCGCCCCGGCGAGGTGACCGAGGCGGAGGTCTTCTACAAGTCCGGAATGTAGCCGGCGCCGTATCCGCTTCGGCCATGTCCCGGGCGTCGCGCGGGATGTCTCAGCTTGACGGCACGGCCGTCGATGTCATAAAAGCCGTCATACCGACCATGATCGGCACATATCCTTACGCGTATCTGCTGAGTGGTATCCGGGACTTGTCGGCCTTTTAACAACAGCCGCGGCCGACTGAAGCAAGAAGGCGTGATCCTACAACGGGAGAGAGGTGCAAAATGGAGCTGCCCAAAATCGAGGTTAAAAAAATTCTCTACGCCACGGACCTGTCCGAAAGCGCCCGCCGTGCGTTTGCCTATGCCGTCAGCCTGGCCAACCTCTACGGGGCCAAGATCACCTTCCTGCACGTGATGAGCGAAGACCACAATCTGGATTCCAAGCTGATCGGCTATATCGCGGCCGACAAATGGGAGGAAATCAAGCGGCGCAACGAAGAGGATGCC
Source organism: Desulfobacterales bacterium (assembly GCA_049284575.1). GTDB lineage: Bacteria > Desulfobacterota > Desulfobacteria > Desulfobacterales > JAABRJ01 > JAABRJ01. The sequence goes on along the minus strand of JBAPYE010000517.1, from coordinate 73 downwards.
CGCAGCATCCTGATCGGCAAGCAACGCAGCAGCGGGCGCGCGCTGATCGGCGAGGTCCTGGGGCAGTTTGCCC
>JBAPYE010000516.1:0-7366 GCA_049284575.1 Desulfobacterales bacterium | reverse complement strand
CGATATATCATCCGGGCGACTTTTCCCCGGCTTTACCTTCCTAGTACGCATAATACAGCGCCTGTACTTCCGTCAGGCTTCTTTTCTTGAGCAGTGCCAGCATGAGCAGAATGCGGGCCTTGGCCGGGTTGAGCTCATCGGATGCGATGAACCCCAGCCGGTCGTCGTCCAGCTCGATATTCCGGCTCACCGTTCCGCTGGGAACCCTCGAACTGCGGACGATGACGATGCCCTGTGCGGCCTTTCCGGCGGCGGCTTCGATCGTCGCCGCGTTCATGTTGCCGTTTCCGTCCCCGGCAATGACGATGCCTCTGGCACCCCGTATAACCGAGCATTCGATCAGGTCCGCCGGCATGTCGCTGCAGGCGTAGATGATGTCCACCCGGGGCAGGGAGGTCAGGCCCTCCACGGAAAACTCGCTCAGGTGGGTATGCTTCCTGAACGGTCCCCTGAAATAGGCGGTTTTCCCGTAGATGACGGTCCCGATCAACCCTTTCACGGGCGACAGGAAGGTCTCCACCGAGGTGGTGTTGTTTTTCGTGAGGGAATGGGCCCCGTGGATCCGGTCATTCATCACCACCAGGACCCCGCGCCCTTCGGCCTTCGGGTCGGCGGCGACTGCGACCGCATTATACAGATTCAGCGGACCGTCCGCGCTGATGGCGGTGGAAGGCCGCATGGCCCCGGTCATGACCACGGGCTTTCGGCTCTTCACGGTCAGGTTGAGGAAGTGGGCGGTCTCCTCCATGGTGTCCGAGCCGTGGGTCACGACAATGCCGTCCGCTTCCCCGGCGGCGAAGAGGCGGTTGATGCGGTTTACCAGCCGGATCATGATCGCAAAGGAGATGTCCTGGGATCCGACGTTGGCGACCTGCTCCCCGCGGACATCAGCCAAGGCGGTCAATCCCGGCACCGCGTCGATCATGGCGTCGACACTCATCTTCCCGGAGGTGTATCCAGCCTCCGCTCCGGATTCCGCGGCGCCGGCGATGGTTCCGCCGGTCGCCAGGATGACAACCCGGGGCTGTGGCTTTTTTGCCCCCGGAGAATTGTTTTCCGCTGGTTTCATGGCAGTATCTCCTATGCAGTGGCCGGCCCTTCCTGAAATGGATGGCCATGGGTGTTTTTTCAGGCTTTTTCGGCCTCGTCTTCCAGCATCCTGTTCACGATGACCGCACAGGATGCGTCTCCCAGCACGTTGGTGGAGGTGCGCATCATATCGAAGAGCCTGTCAACGCCGAAGATAAGCGGCAGGCCGGCCAACGGGATGTTCGCCGCCACCAGGACGGCGACCACGAGGAGCGCCGGGCCTGGGACCCCCGCGGTGCCGATGGCGCCCAGGACGGAGGTCAATACGATGGCGACGTATTGGGGCATGCCCAGATCAATCCCGAACATCTGGGCGAAGAAGACCGACGTTAGGGCATAGAGCATGGCATTGCCGTTCATGTTGATGGTCGCCCCAAGGGGCAGGACGAAGGCGGTCACCTCAGGCTGGACACCCAGGGCTTCACAGTTCTTTTTGTTGACCGGCAGGGTCGCCATGGAGGACGCGCTGGCAAAGGCCAGAATCTGGGTCTCCTTCATGCCCCCCAGGAACCGGAGCGGGTTCATTCTTCCCAGAAACATCGCCAAGAGCGGGATCATGCCGAAATGGATCAGCGCTAGTGTTCCGGTGAAGACCGCCAGCAGCTTGAACACGAGCTGCATAATGTCCATGCCGAAGAGCGCGATGGAGTTGACCATGAGGCCGAATACGCCGATGGGGGCGACGACGAGGATCTTCTGGATCATCCAGATCATCCCGTCGTTTAATGTATCGAGGATGTCCAGGACGGGACGCTGCCTCTCCCTGGGCATGACCGAAAGGGCGATGCCGAAAAAGAGGGCGAAGAAAAGGATCTGCAGGATGTTCCCCGATGACAGCGAGTTGAATGGATTATTCGGAATGATGCCCTGGATGGTTTCCCAGAACCCTGCGATCCTGGCGTTTTCCGCATATGTGGAGGGATCCGTCATCAGGGATGGCGGGATCGTGACCCCCAGGCCCGGCTTGAAGATGCCGCCGGCCAGAAGTCCCAGGATGACGGAGACGGCCGAGGTTGCCAGGTAATAGGCGACAGTGAAGAGCCCCACCTTGCCCGCCGACTTGGTTTCCCCCAGCGCGGCCGCGCCGGAGATGATACTGAAGAAGACGAGGGGAATGATCACCATCTTGATCAGGAGAATAAAAATATCCCCCAGGGGCGCGAACACGGCGCCTTTTTCCCCCAGGAAGAAGCCCGCGACGACGCCTGCGATCATTGCAATCAATATCTGGTTACTGCCGCTGATTTTTTTCATGGGACACGCTCCTAGGATGTTGAATACAGGGTTCGGTCGATTCAGGGAACGGGCCGCGGAAAAGGCGCAGCCCTCAGCACGACACGCACGACAGGGCCAGACCGCCCCGGGAGGTCTCCTTGTATCTTTTGCACATGTCCGCACCGGTCTCCCGCATGGCCTCGACAACCTCGTCGAAGGTAACCTTCTGCCTCGCCGGGTCCCCGGCCGCCGATAGAATATAGGCGTTGACCGCCGTGACCGCCCCGACGGCGTTGCGCTCAATGCAGGGGATCTGCACATAGCCCAGAACCGGGTCGCAGGTCATTCCCAGGTGGTGCTCCAGGGCGATCTCCGCCGCGTTTTCCACCTGGCGCATGGGCAAACCCTCGGCACAGGAGATGAATGCCGCGGCCATGGCTGCCGCCACGCCCACCTCCCCCTGACACCCGACCTCCGCGCCCGAAATGCTGGCATTGTGCTTGGCGATAAAGGCGATGGCGGCGGCAGCCAGCATGCCGTCGCGAAACTGCTCCGCCGTGAGGTCAAAGTGCTTCTTGAGGAGATAGATGACCCCGGGTAGAACGCCCGCGGCACCCGAGGTGGGCGCCGTCACGACCTTCCTTCCGGCGGCGTTCTCTTCGGAGGCCGCCTGGGCGTAAGCGTTCAGGCAGGCTAGAAACCGACCGGTCTCGTGCTTCATCTTGGCTGAATTGGTTTTCAGGACCTTCGCTTTTCGCATGAGGCCGATGGGCCCTGGAAGGATGCCGTTGGACTGCAGCCCGGTCTCGACGGCGCTGCACATCGTGTCGATCAGACGGTCGATCCTGTCCTCGATCTCTTCCCGGGACAGCTCTGAAACGGCCGACTCGTTCTGAAGCATGATCTCCCTCAGGGGCAGCCCCGTCCTTCGCAGGATCTGTCGCAATTCCCGCATGCCGGTATAGGGGTGCGGGGGCGCGGGCCTGACCGGCGGCGCCTCGCCCTTGCACTCGATGAAGCCCCCGCCGATGGAGTAGTATTCCTTTTCAAGAAGGACCGTTTCCCCGGTGGTCAGTCGAAAGCGGAGGGTGTTTGCGTGCGGCAATGAATCCCCCAGGCCTTCAAAATGGATATTGGCGGCGGTAAAGGGGATGTCGGCCGCGCCGACATGAATCTTGTGGACCGTCTCCGGGGAATCGAGCAGGGCCAGGAGCTGATCGCAGTCGCAGGTGTCCGGCGCCCAGCCCAGCAGGCCGCCAAGAACAGCCTTGTGGGTTCCGTGTCCCTCGCCGGTAAGACTCAGGGACCCGTAAAGATACACGTCCACGGCCGCGGGGAGGGATACCGCATCCGAGGGGAGGGCCTGGATGGACTTCAGAAAATCCAAGGCAGCCTTCATGGGGCCGATGGTGTGGGAGCTTGACGGCCCGGGTCCGATCTTGAAAATTTCAAATATGGATGTGGTGATAGGTTCACGCATGGGGGCAATCCTTCGGCGACGGAGGGTTTCAGTCATAGTCGGGCGCAATGCCCGTGAGCGCTTTGCGCCTGGCCTCGATCATCGCTTTCTTTCGGGCGATAAATTTGTTTTTCAGCATCTCCGCGCGGGTCGGCCTGCTTTCGGCCGGTGCCTTCCTTCCGGCCCAGGCCATCTCCTCGAAATACTCCAGGTTCAATAGGTCGAGGGTGCCGTCGATCTTGATCTGATCGATTAAGAGGTTCAGCCAGCCGAGAAATACGGCATCTCCCGGGCGGATCGCAAAGGCGTAGTATTCCTTGGTGACGGGGGCCAAGAGGGGGCCAATCCTCAAATAGTGCTCCGGGTTGGTGGCATGCCATATCCTTACGAAGGGCGAATCCGCCGCCATGGCGTTCACCTCGCCCTTGAGAAGGGCATCCACGGTCGCGGCCGTCGTAGGGAAAAGGTGGATGGCGCTGTCCGGGAAGAGTTCCCGCGCGAATTTTTCATGGGTGGTGCCGGCCTGGACCCCGAGTTTGAGACCTTTCACCTCGAGCAGATCAAAAAAGGAATCGGACATCGGCGGAACCGTTCCCCGCCGGGCCATGGCCGCCTGGCTTACCTCGAAATAGGGGTCGGTGAAGCTGACGAGAAGCCCCCTTTCAACGGTCCGCGTCATGGCGGCGATAATGATGTCCGACTCTCCCGAAAGGAGCTTCGGGATCTGCTGGTCGTAAGTCTCAGGCTGGATAAACCGGATCTTCACACCGAGATACTCGGCCAACAGTTTTGCCAGGTCCACATCCAGGCCGCCGAGTTGGCCGTCCACCATCATGGCAAAGGGCGGGAATTCCTGGATCAGCGACACCACGATCTCACCCTTGGCGCGGATCGCATCGATCTCCCCCGCCATGAGACCAGAGGACCGGGGCCCTATACAAAGGATCAAGCAAGGGAGTAAAATGCTCAGCCATCTGATTAATTTCATTTTGATCTCCTTTTGTGTTCATCGGGGGCCAAAGATCTTGGCCCCGCCATCATGATGGGGGGAAAGCGGTGACGGGGTAAGGATTCTAAATGATACTTTTTTACGAAACTATATGGTTTTTGACTATACAGATGACTTCGAATTATTTGGATAAATCTCATTCTGTGCGAGATGGACAAAAAAGAAAGATCTTGACATGCCCCGCTTTCTGGCCGCCGCATCGATTTTCTTGAGTGTCATTTCCGGAACAGTAATATTGACTCTAACAGTTCTATGCTTTGCATCCGGAACAGTAACAACCAAGCAGACGATGGCATCAGCCGACTTGGGTAACTTCATACCAGCCATTTTTCTTGAGGATCTGAATTACTTTTCATCTATCCACGATGTGTTCAGGCTCACACTTTTCTCATGTTGTCAATGCCCGGAGAAAAACGGGGACAGTAGGCCCGGGTGGGCACGAACCGGTTATTCCCGCCTGCAGCGACTGGGTCATCGCCCTGGTGGGCTTGGCGGCGGTCGGCCCGCCGCTGGACACGCGCTGGGTCTTCCGGCCGGAGCGCTTCAGCGCCCTGGCGGGGTTGCAGCCGGCGAGCCGGTGACCCCCGAAGCGGTCGCTGCCGTCCTGCTGCACCCCGACGGTATCATGAAGGGCTGCCTGCCTGCGGCCACCCACCATGTTCCGCCCGCCCGCAATTCTTCACGGACAGCCGATGAACTCATTTGGGATGCCACGCATTGCCATTGAAACCTGATCACCGTCTTGCTATAAGTTTCTAAGTGGGCCCAAGGCTTATCGAAATGGCGGTGCTTTTTTTTGGGATAGAACAAATTTCGATCTCCAGGAATTTGTTGTCCGGTGGCCCCGTTTGCCTGTGATATAGACCAAGAGCGGCAAAACCGGCATGGTTCCTCCATCTCAAACGAAAGGGGTTCTGTATGATGAAACGGATGGTATGGATGGTGTTTCTGCTGGCGGTGGTGATGGTTCAGCCGGTTCTGGCGCAGGACCTGAATGCCGAAGCATTCGAGGTTAAGACCACCAAGGATTTGATCGCCCTGTGCGACACAGCTCCCGATGAGCCGTTATTTGCCGCGGCCATTCACTTCTGCCACGGGTACCTTGTGGGCGCGTTCCATTACCACGAGGCAAGCATCGGCGGCCCAAACGCCGAGCGTATCGTGTGCCTGCCGGAGGTGCGCCCCTCCCGGAATGAGACCGTCGGAAAATTCGTGCAATGGGTAAAAGCCCACCCGGAATATTGGGATGAACTTCCCGTGGAGACCGAATTTCGATTTCTGACGGAAACCTTTCCCTGCAGCGAATGAAACGGTTTCGTCCGGATGAATCCGTGAAAGCAGCGATGTCATTTTGAAAAGGAGCTATCGATGAAAAAACAAGCAACCGTCGTCGTTTTGATGCTGATTCTGGCGGTGTGGGGGTGCGCCGGCATGACGGACACCCAGCAGCGGACCGTGAGCGGGGCGGCGATCGGCGCCGCGGCAGGAACCGCTATCGGCGCCATATCGGGCAACGCCGGCTGGGGTGCCGCCATCGGCGCTGCCGCCGGTGGCACCGGCGGCTTTATTTACGGGCGGCATGAGGAATCCAAGGAAGCGGCCTATCGGCAGGGTCTTGAGGACGGCAAAAAACAGCAATGACCTGTCGAGAAGGCGAGGGGGGATTCCTCATAATCTTCGCCCCATTGCCCTAATTGCTGCATGTGCCTGGGTGACGAACCAAAATCCGGCGCTATATTGTGAAATTATTTATTGCCGCGACCCTGAAGATGTCGGTGAAAGAAATTCAAGCTGCGGTGCGCAAATCTTTCGGAGCGGTGAAAACGGGAAACTCCGATTGCCGCTATCCATAAAATTTGGCGAGGTCTGCCCGTGCTTCACGTGATGATGCCCAAAATCAACCAGAATCTCGAAACTCCCGAATACACAATAGCGGAGTTGACCGAAGAATTTCAGACGAGTGAGGAATCGATCCGGATTTTCGAGCGGAGCGGGCTAATTCGTGCCAGCCGCGAGGAAAACGGATGTGCCTTCTATAGCGAATTTCAGAGGGCGCGCTTGAGAGTTGTCGTCTTCTATGACTCTCTCGGGCATTCGGCAGCGGATATTGCCCGAATGATCGGCTCGGTAGCGGGCGATTCGAATGAATTCCAGCAGATAGAAGCCAGTCTGTTGACCTGCGACAAAAAACTCGGGGAACTTAAAACCCGCATTGAACAAAACCCCAACCAGGCTCTCGAGCAGATTGAAATCCTGTGCGACCAGTCGATGTTGCTCAGGTACGTTGAAAAGCTTGAGGCCCTATACGTTGCGAGGCTTCAAGTTTCTGCCCAAGCAGGCAGTACACGGTTTCAAGAAGAAACCGAGGATAGGAGAGAAAAAGCGTCTCTGTTTGCAAGTGTTTTGCAGCGTTTGAAGGCGGATAAACCTTCAAGCAAGACCCGCACCGGCAAGATGATGACCGCGGTCCTGTTGCTGCTCTTGGTTGTGTTGACAGGATATCGGCTCTTTTTAAATTCGCCGACCCCCACGATTTTGCCAGAGCATGATATTCTCAACCGTTCCGCCGAAATCTCCGAAAGCCGCGCTAGAGC
>JBAPYE010000515.1:0-5719 GCA_049284575.1 Desulfobacterales bacterium | reverse complement strand
CCGCCGGGGGTTTACCTGCTCTCTCCAGGCGATCGTCGCCTCGAGCGGGTCATCGGGGGTGCCACCACGGCTGCCATGGCGGCCGTCTGCCTGGATCAAATGTGGCTGGCCGCGGCGTCGGTTCATTTTCTTTTAATGGCTAACCTGTCGGCGCTGGATGCGTGCTGGGGCGCGCGGGGCTACCGCTACGCCATGCTGGGCGCTGGCCGAATCGGGCAGCGGCTTTACCTGGGCGCCACCGCGCTGGGGCTTGGCTGTTGCGGGATCGGTGCCCTGTACGATGACGAGGCGCGTCGCCTGCTGGGGATGAGCGCCGATGCGGGGCTGCTCTACCTGCTGGCGGTGGGGGCGGTCAGGGGACGTTAGGGCCGCTTGCCGTTTTAGCGAAGCCTACCGGCGGTCGCCGGGCGTGTAGCCTTCGGCCCGGGCAATGGCACGGGCGTGACGCACGATCCACGCCAGGAAATTTCGCCGTAGCCCTGGATCGTTAAAGTGCAGGGTTTCACCGATGGTCTTGAGGTCCTCGAATATTCGCCAGTAAAGTTGCATGTCCACGCCTTTCGCCGGACGGTGGGTCCTGCCAAAAACCATCCCGATGTTTTTGATTGTTTAGGTTGCGGCCGCATCCCGGAGCGTTGCGGGGGTTCGGCGGCGCCCCCATTTAATCCTGCCTACCATAATCACCGCGCAGCGGCGCACAAGCGGGCAGCAGCGGGCGCCCCATCTTGGGACGCCCCGAAGCGCGCCCGGGTGACGGTGCATGTCGAAAAAAAAGCCTTCCGGCTGCAGGGAAATTCCTTCACCCGTTCACGGGCTGTTTTCAAGCGTTTGAATACGGCGGCGGCGAAAGGACAGCCAAGTGGTGAAGGCAAAACCATACATCATGGCGGGGTCTGCCCCCCGTAAGATTTTTTTTAATACATAAATTCAATATCTTAAAAATTTTTGAAGTTCATGGCACATTGATTGCTAAGTGTTATGGCAGAACAGAGAAAGATGGCGTGAAGGCTGTTCTTCTCTAAATGTTTCATGGTGTCGGGTTTTGCCCGCAATGTCGTTCCGGTTCAGCGCTGCGACGCTCAAACCGGGGCAAACTGGCCGCTGCCGATGTGTGGCGGTCGAAAAACGAGAGGAAGGAGAATTACAATGAAGGTATTTGGAAAAACACTGTCGATTGGATTTTGTGCGCTGTTGGTGGTTGCCCTTTTTTCAGGCTTTGCGGCTGCGGCCGATCAGCCGGCCGCCGGTGAGAGCGTCATGATCACCGGTACCGTCAATGAGGAAAACCAGATCGTCAGCCAGGAAGGCGAAACCTTCGGTGTTGCCGACACTGAAAAAGGCGCCGAGCTGAAAAGCTTTGTGGGGATGAAGGTCCAGATCCAGGGAACGGTTCTGGAGCAGGACGGCGCGAAAGTCATTGACGTCCAGGCCTATGAGATCGTGAAGGAATAACCTTCTGAAACCATAGCCTACGGTTTTTTCACAATGGCCGGCAGGAGGGGAAGGGCAATGCGCCTTTCCCCTCTTCGCGTTGGGCGGGCGTGCGGTGGGCCCCGGCAACTGCCCTCAGATCAGCATCTCACGGAACTTGAACGGGTGCTCCCGGTAGAGTTCAATTGAGGTCTTGTAGCCCATTTCCCGGACCACTTCGATTCCTCTTTGCAACAGGCGGTATTTGCGGTTAGCCCCCTTTGATTTCAGGTCGGCGTCGATCAGTTCGGCCGGAACCGGGGTGCCGTAGCGTTCCAGCACCGGCGGGAGCAGCACGTTGACCAGGCCCCCCACAATCGCCTCTTCCACCGAAATCCAGTCGTCGACGATTTTCCTCACACCCGCGATGTCGCCCGGGGCGGTTTCCTGGATGGTTTTGCGAATGGCGTTTTCGGTGTTGGTGCGCAGGCCGATGTGCAGGGTCTCCTCCACCGGTACCATCAGAACGGTATAGGGGTTGTGCGCGCGGGTTTGCCAGACGGTGTGCTGGTTGCGCAAGAACCCGATGGTGTCCGACTCCTGCCACATTATATACGAGGAGTACGAGCCGATTTCGGTGGATTCAAGCGTGCCGGTGAGCTTGATGGCGACCTTCTTCTTATCCTCTCCCGAGAAGATATACTTGGCCACGTATTCCTTGGTCAGATCCTGCACCAGAAAAACGGTGATTCCCTCATCGTTTGCCTCTGCCGCGGGATGATCGGCCGTGGGCGTGCGAATCGCCGCGTAGGGGTTGGCCATTTCGGTGAGCCCCAGGATGTCGTCAATCACCTTGCGGCAGTAGTCCATGAAAAGGTGCGCGAACTCGGTCCGGGTTTCCGGCACGTAGAGCAGGCGGTGGGAGAGGGAATTGAGCTCCCATTTCACGGTTTTCTCGTTTAAATCCTGCTGAATGCGGTGAACCAACTGCGGGTTGTCATTGAAAAAATCCACATTGGCTTGGTGGCTTTCGGCGTCAAAGGAATCATCGAAATCGCTGAAGGCGTAAAGTTCAGGCTCATCGCCGGCCAACGGCATCAGGGTCAGCAGGCGGGAATAGTCCGGAGAGGTCTCCGCTCCGGCGACCGACGGGTTGCCGGCGACGATCATTATCACGGCCAGCAGCCCAACGGCCGCCCCGCCGATGAATCGCTTGGCATTCATGCGGTTTTTCCTTTTGGTTGGTGGCCTGATGGCGGTTTGGAAAAATCGGTTTGGAAAACTTATCGGCAGACGGGGCGTATACTTAAAGGCGGGGGCTGGCGGGTGCTACAAAACCGGGGGTCAACCGTCAGACCCGGTCAGTCGGGTCTGAAATTCGTCGGGTCCAGTTGATGTTTTTTCAATAGGGTGTAAAAGTCGGCCCGGTATTTTCCGGCCAGTTTGGCCGCCTGACTGATATTGCCGCGGGTGATTTCGATCAGTTGAATCAGGTAGTCCCTTTCAAACGTGTCCTTTGCCTCTTTCAGGGGCGTGAGACCTGGATTTTCCATATCCCGCGTCTGCAGGAGCATATCCGGTGTTATCATCTCACCGCTGCCCATGGCCACCGCGCACTCAATCGTGTTTTCGAGCTCCCGGATATTTCCCGGCCAGCCGTGGCTCAGTAGTTTCTGCATCGCCTCGGGGGTAAAGCCCTGAAGCTTTTTGCCCATCTTTTGGGCGAAACGCGCGAGAAAATGGCGTGCCAGCAGCGGAATGTCCTCTTTGCGGTCGGTCAGCGGCGGTAGTTTGATGGGGATCACGTGGATCCGGTAGAAGAGGTCCTCTCTGAAGTTGCCCTTCTCCACCTCTGCCGCCAGGTTGCGGTTGGCTGCTGCAATGAGGCGCACGTCGACCTTTACCGACCGGTTGCCGCCGACCGGGTAGAATTCGCGCTCCTCCAACGCCCGCAGGAGTTTCACCTGCATGGCCAGCGGCATTTCCGCGATTTCGTCCAGGAAAAAACTGCCGCCCTCGGCCTCGGCAAAAAGACCTTTCTTGGTGCGGTTGGCACCGGTGAAAGCGCCTTTTTCATGGCCGAACAACTCGCTTTCCATCAGGGTTTCCGGTATCGCCGCGCAGTTGATGGCCACGAATGGGCCTTTGCTGCGGGCGCTGGCGACATGCAGCGCCTTGGCGATGAGTTCCTTGCCGGTCCCGCTCCTGCCCTCAATATAAACATTGGAATCGGTTGCCGCCGCATGGCCGACCTGTTCCAGGACTTTTTTCATTTTCTCGCTGTTGCCGATGATGCCGTCGAACCCATAGCGTTTGCGCACCAGGTTTCGCAACTGCTTGACTTCGAGGTTTAACTTGCTGGCCTCGAGGCAGTTGCGGATCTTGATCAGCAGGTCGCGGTAGTCGAAGGGCTTGGTGACATAACTGCGGGCCCCTTTCTGGATCGCTTCGACGGCACTGTCGATGGTGCCGAAGGCCGTCAGGATGATGACGGGCAATTCCGGCGTCGTTTGCTGGAGGTGTGCCATCACCTCGATGCCGGAACCGTCTTTCAGCTTGAGGTCGATCAGCGCCAGCGCGAAAATCTCGGCTTTTGCGTGTTCCAATGCCTCGGCGGCCGTTGCCGCTGGGGTCACCTCGAAGCCCTCGGCTTCCAGCCGCAGGCGGATTACCTGGAGAAGGTTGCGGTCGTCGTCGACAATGAGAATTTTGTTCATCGAAATGGCCTCTGGGAGTGTCGTCCCGGCGGTGCGAATTTCAGACTGGCAGGGTGAAGTAAAATGTGCTGCCGGCCCCGGGTTCGCTTTCCGCCCAGATGCGGCCGCCGTGGGCGGCAATGATGTGTTTGGCAATCGAGAGGCCCAACCCGCTGCCCCGGGGTGCCGCGCCTCTGCGTTCGATGCGTTTGAATTTGTTGAAAATAGATTCCATATCGGCGGCCGAAATGCCGCAGCCCGTATCCCGGATGGCCACCTCCAGCTCGCCGCTGGACGGTCCGTTGCGGCTGATCCCAATGCTGACCCCGCCGCTGTCCGTGTAGTTCAAGGCGTTTCCGATCAGATTTTCGAGCACCTGACCGATCCGTTCCACGTCGATGCGCACCTCCGGCAGGTTTTCCGATGGCGCCATGGCGATGCCGACGCCCTTGCGCTGGGCGATGGGCGTCAGCTTTTTAACGGTGTTTCGCACGACAACGCCCAGATCGGCCGGCTGAAAATCGTAGCCCATCATGTCCGCCTCCATGCAGGAAAGATCCAGCATGCGGCTGACCGACAAGATCAGGCGTTCGCATTCTTCATGCACGATGGTCAGCAGCTCCTGCTGCTGGATGGGCCGGTGCGCATAGACGCCTTCGATCAGCATCGCGGAGGCCTCCCGAATGGCCGTGAGGGGGGTGCGCAGGTCGTGGGACACCTGGTTGATAAAATCGGCCTTGAGGCTGTCGAGTTCCATCAGGCGCCGGCACATGATGTTGAAATCGTCCGCCAGGGCTTTGATTTCAGGGGGGCCGGCAGAGTCCGGAATCATTTCGAAGCGGCCCCCGGCAATGGCGCGCACCCGCTCCTGAAGCCGCAGCAGGGGGCGGGTGATGCTGCGGGTGGTAAAAAAGCTGATCAACACCCCGACCACAATCGCCAGCACGGCGGTCAGGGCCGTCACGTTGGTGATGTGGGTGGTGATGCGGTGTGAATCCACCAGTTTCCGGTCCCGATTGGCGCGGGCGGCGGTGATGACTTTCTTGAGGTTCTGATGGATTGACTCCAGGGATTTTTCCTTGTCGGCCTGGAAGTTGGCGTAGGCATAGCTCCTGCCGCTTTGAATAAAACCATGTTCCTGGCGGAATAGGGTCTGGTAGCGGGCGTAGGACGTGGCGATGTCGGCAAAAAGCGTCCTCAGGGGGGGCGCGCCCGCCAGGGGCTCCAGGCGCTTCAGATCTTTTTCGATATAGTCGCCGATGTTCCAGAAATGACGATGAAAGTCGGAATCCCGTGAAATGAGGTATTTCTTTTCGAAGCTCTCCTGGGTGATGAGGGTGTCGGCAATGTTTTCCGCCAAGCGCACGGTGGCGCTGTCAATCTGGTTGATCGAACGGGTGTGCCGGTTGAGTTCCCGGAGCTGCAGGGTGACATAGCCCCCCAAAAAAAAGAGCAGCATCAGAATTGCGGCGTAGCCGAAAGTCAGGCGCTTAAAGAGGGGCATGCGCATGGTTGGAGGTCTCTTGGGGCGGCGTCTGGCTAACCAGCGTGTTTCCTGCGAGGCGGGTTGCTGCGCCGCAAAAACCTGCAGCGGCGGCCATCGGGGTCCGAAT
>JBAPYE010000514.1:0-4151 GCA_049284575.1 Desulfobacterales bacterium | reverse complement strand
GAGCCGCCGGTTTTGCGGCCGGCGCGGCCTTCTTTGCGGCCGGGGCCGCCGGGGCGCCTTTTTTCTTTTCTTCCGTGATGGTCAGGTCCGGCTCCGGGGCCAACGCGGCCAGATCGATGTCGACATCATCCAGGCGTTTGGCGATGGGGGCGACCTCGGCGGCGGAGCCGCCGCCCAGGGCCAGGTCGATGAAGGCGCGCACTAGCCGGGCGGACTCGGGATGCCGCATGATCAGTATGTCAGAGCCGGCCAGCAGGTAGGTCACGGCCCCCACGGCCTCCATCATGATGGCCCGTTTTTCGGGATCGCCCAGGGTCGGCGCTTCATCCACGCCCAGCTTGGCTTCCTTGCACTTCCAGACCTCGTTGCCCAGGTTGTTGATCAATGGGAACTGCAGCTTGTCGTCGCCCTGGTTGAGTGCGGCCATGCGCAGGCGCTCCATCACGGAGTAGCTGTACTCCATACCGTAGCCCAGCCCGCCGGTGGTGGGGTCGATGATCACTCGGTTCATCGGAACCCCGAGATTTTCAAGAAGGATGTTGACCTGTTTGGCGAGGTTGACATCGATCGGCGAGGAGGAGATGATGACATGGCCGTATCCCATAGCGGCGGCCCCGATGCCTTTGTGGTTGGCATCTTCCACCGGCCCGATCACGAGGGTGTGATTCTGGCATTCCTCGGCCACCTTCTTGAATACCGCCTCGTCCTTCTTGACGTTGGCGGTCCCCCAGACAATCAGGGGCACGCTGATCGCATCGGCGACTTTTTTGACCGTTTTGGCGGCGGCCTCGGGGCTGGTGTCGCTGCCGTTGGGATCCGTGCTTTTCAGCTGCAGCACGATCAGGTCGGCGCCGTAGGATTCGATGCATTTTTTGGCCCACGCCGCCGGATCCGAAACGACATCCTCGAAGGATTTGAGCGCGGCTGCGGGCCAATCATCCGGTGTGATGTCCCAGACCTCCATCGCGATTTTGGGCTTGCGGGGCATCTCCCCCTCGAACTGGTAGAAGGGGTAGCATGTTTCCCCACCGACAGTGACCGTCTTGTCGCCACTGCCCAAGGTGATCTCCTTTATGCTCCCGGCATAAGATTCTTTGAAAAATTCGAAGCCCAATGTTACCTCCTTGTGGAAAAAGTTTGTCAGTAAGATCCGATTACCCAACTCCCAACCTCGCGGCCGACCGGAAGTCATCCGGAACCCGCCTACTGTGTCACTCCGCCTCCTTTCCAAATCTGGCTGTGATTCTGATCAGCGCCACGTTAGGGCCCCGGAAGCCTCGGCTTCAGGGTGCAGTTCACACCGCAAACCGGACGGACGTTGGCGCCCCGCCGCGCTCCGGTTGTAATGACTACCATTCCGGCCGCCTGCATGTGTTACAATTTACCGAATATTTTGACTTATATTACGAGGTTTTTTTTGTCAATAGAGGAGTGGCCCTGGAGCGTTTTTTTTGAGAAATAACCAATAACCCCGCCCACCCGTGACCCCGCGGCGCCCGCACGGACCGCTCGATGCGTCTTTGCGGCCCGCCCCGGGACCGCTCTCAGGACGTCGGGTGCCGGCGCGCCGCCATCCGCTCCTTGACCTTGGGGAACAGGTTGATATCGGTGTGGGGCAGAAAAAGCGCCGCCACGTAATGGTCCATAAAGGAGGCGGTTTCCGAAAGCTCGAAATTGGTCATCATCCGGGTGACCGCCGTCACGTCCCGCCGAATGCGGTTGGTCAGCGAACTCATGCGGGCCCCCATAAGCGAGCTGTTGCCGACGAAGATCACCTTGTCCAGGTCGATTTCGGGCAAAAGCCCGATGGTCATGGCCTTTTCCAGGTCCACATAGCTGCCGAAGCCGCCGGCCAGGATGATCCGCTCCAGATTTTCGATTCCCAGCCCGACCTCGTCCAGCAGGGTCATACAGCCGCTGTAAAGCGCGCCCTTGGCGCGGATCAGGTTGTCGATGTCGATTTCGGTGAGCACGACATCGCGGCCGATCTGGGTGACGTCGGCGCGGGCGAGCACGTATTCCCAGATGCCGTCGGTCTCTCGCACGCGGTCGGTGGCCAGATCGCGGTTGAACTTGCCCAGGTTGTCGATCACGCCGGCCTCGAAGAGCACGGCGACGATGTTGATCAGGCCGGAGCCGCAAATGCCCCGGACGCCGACGTTGCCGACGGTGATGTTCATCGGCTCCAGGGTCAGCGGGTCGAGTGAGAAGTCCTCGATGGCGCCCTTTTCGGCGCGCATGCCGAACTTGATCCCGCCGCCCTCGAAGGCCGGCCCGGCCGAGCAGGCGGCGCAAGCCATCCAGTCCTTGTTGCCGATGACGATCTCGGCATTGGTGCCGATGTCCATGAACAGGGTCAGTTCCTCGTGACGATACATGCCCGAGCCCATCACGCCGGCCACGATATCACCGCCGACATAGCTGGAAATCTGGGGATAGAAAAGCGCCATGACATGCTCGCCGAGGGCCAGGCCCAGATCCACCGCGCGAATCGGGGGATAGAGGGTGGAGGCCGGTACATACGGCGAGCGCCGGATGTAGCGCGGGTTGATGCCGCAGAAGAGCTGGGTCATGGTGGTGTTGCCGGCCAGGGTGATGTGGGTGATGTTGTCCCGGTCGATGGCCGCCTTGCGCACGATCCGGTCGAGGATCTGGTTGGTGGTTTTCAAGACGGCCGCCTGGAGCTTGTCCATGCCGTTTTTTTCGGAAAAAACGATCCGGCTGATAACATCCTCGCCGTAGTTGATCTGGCCGTTGAAATCCCCGTGTTGGGCCAGCACCTCGCCGGAGTTGAGGTCCAGCAGTTGACCGAAGACGGTGGTGGTGCCGATATCGACGGCCACGGCGTAGGAGTGGTCGGTGGTGTCGCCCGGCTGGATATCGATGACTCGGTTTTTGCCGTCCGGGCGCACCGGCCGGGCGATGGTCGCGGTGACCTGGAAGTTGTCGGCGCGCAGGACATCCGGAATCTTGCGCAGCACCGGCAGGTCCACCTCCAGGCGGTGATCCCCGTAATGGACGTGCAGAAAGCTGATCAGGCGGCTGACGTCGGGCAGGTTGTCCTGGGCGGTGGGCTCCGGCAGCGTTAGAAACCGTTTTTCAACGGGCGGCACAAAGAGCCCCTGCTCTTTGAGGTCGTTGAAGTTCATCTGCCGGATGCGCGCGGTGCGCCGCTCGCCGAAGGTCTTGTTCAGCACGCTGGCGTCGACGGCCGATTCGGTCGGAATGCGCACGACGACATCGCTGAGAATCCGGGTCTGGCAGGCCAGGCGGATGCCGGCGGCGATGTCCGCCTGGCTGAGCTTTTCGCTGATCCCCCCCGCGACCTCGCCGCTTTCGATGACGACGCGGCATTTTCCGCAAACCCCCTCGCCGCCGCAGGAGGCGTTGACGTGCACCCCGGCCGCCATCGCGGCCCGGATCAGCGGCTCGCCCGCATCCAGGGAAACCGTGATGTCGTGGGGCAAAAACGTGACTGTGAAGGTGCTCATCTCAGATCTAACCTCGTGTGGGAAAAGGGTTCCGGTGGGCGGCCGCGGCGGCGCGAGGGTTTGCGCGGAAGGCCGCCCGCCGCCGCATTCAGGCGCCCGCCTTGGCCGCGCTGACCGGGGTGTCGAACCTGCAGCTGAGGGCCAGCATGTCGCCGTCGAAAATCGTTTTGATTTTGTAAGGCAGAGAGTTGAACAACCGGATCATCCCCTGATTCTGAGGTGAGGTGTAGGCCACCAGCCCGGAGATGCCGTTTTCGCGCGCCGCCTCGGCCAGCTTCCGGATCAGGACGCGCCCCAGCCCCTTGCCCTGGTAATCGCGGCTGACCGAAAAGGCCACTTCGGCCAGGTTGGCGGCCGGGTCCAGCAGGTACTCGCCCACGGCGACGACCTTGCCGAAGCCGAATTCACCTACCAGGGCCACGATCGCCAGATCGTTGACGTAGTCGATGGCGTACATGCTTTCCACGTCACCGCGCAGAAAACTGGTTTTCTCGTGGAAGAAGCGCGAAATGATGTCCGCTTTGTCGAGATTGTAGAAATGCTCCTGAATCCGGCGTTCGTCCACGGGCTTGGAGGGCCGGATGGTGATCTCCTCGCCATCCACTTTGATGATTTCCTCCAGCTTGACGGGATAGACACCGTGGACCGACTCTTTCAGGG
>JBAPYE010000513.1:0-4287 GCA_049284575.1 Desulfobacterales bacterium | reverse complement strand
CGAAACCGTTCCGGGCGTTGCTGCCTTTGGTCAAATGGGTAGCGCCGGTTTGTTAAAAGGGGATTAGCGCAAGGATAGAATTTGGTTGCCGGGGGCATTCTGGGGACTTACTGAAACCGGCGACCTCTGCGGGATGGGCGGCAGCGTGCGAAGCCGCCGGGCGGTCGCGAGCCGCATTACAGCCACGCAACCGGTCTGGTTGAAGCTTAAAAAAAAAGAAGGCCAGCGGCAGGGCTCCCCGGCCGCTATCCGCCGATATTGGCCTTGAGCAGGGCGAGCCCCATTTCGCGCACTTTGAGGACCGTTTTGAGCTTGATTGCGCGCAGCTCTTCGCGGGTGGCCAGCAGGTTTTCCAGGGCCGCGCGATACCGCAGGTACTCTTCCTTGGCGGAGATTTCGGGTGCGACGGCCTCGGTGTGCAAAAAAGCGTCGATGGTCCGGTTCTTTCCGTTGCGGTTGCCGGCGGTCAGATCGACGCGGTTGCCGTTGCAGGCCAGAAAACAGTGGACCATGGGCACGTAGGGCAGTTGAAAGGTCTCCAGGAGGGCCTGCGTCCCGGTCACGAGCGCCTCGGTCATGGCATAGATGCCGATATGCTTGGCCACGGGCAGATCCAACTCCACCGCCAGGGCCGCGATGACGGCATGTTTGGTGGTGCAGGTGCCCTTCTGCTCCTTGAACAGAATCATGGGATCGTCGCGATCGGAGTTGTACCCGTAGGGCAGTCGCTGAACATAGGCGCAGGCCGCGCGAAAGCTCTGAACGCCGCGGGCCTGGAAAGCGGCCGCCATGGGGCCGGCGCCGCCGATCGGTTTTTCGGGAAACGCGTCATAGGATCTCATGCGGTAAGCTCCTCAATAAGGACTGCAATCCCTTGGTTATCGGTCTGACCGCTCAAAAGGTCACGATCGCGGCGATCCTAAGTCAGGCGTGTTAGGATTGGATGAAGTCACCCACGGAAAAGAAATAACGTTCCAGGCCCCCCTCCGTTTTTGGAACCACACACATAAAAAAAACCGAATCCTAATCCAGTGCTCACCGGCGCGCGTTACCCTCCCTGCCATCTTTTGATGAAACCCCTTTGCAGAGGATGTTCTCATGACCGATCCGCCCACCGATACCGCGGCCATCGAGATTGACTGCGTGAACAAGACTTTTGGCAAGCGCCAAGCCCTTCGGAGGGTCAGCATTCGGATCGCGGCCGGCGAAATGGTCGCACTGATCGGACCCTCCGGGTCCGGCAAATCGACCCTCTTGCGGCAAGTGTCGGGACTGCTCGCCGGCGACCGGGACTCGGGCAGTATCCGCATTTTCGGCCGCCAGGTTCAAAAAAACGGTTCCATATCGCCCGACATCCGGCGCATCCGCTCCGAGGTCGGTTTCATCTTTCAGCAGTTCAATCTCGTGGGGCGCCTGCCGCTGTTGACCAACGTCATGGTCGGGATGCTGCCGCGGGTCGGCACCTGGCGGAGCCTGCTGGGCTGGTTTACCAAGGCTGAAAAACGGCGCGCCATGGAGGCGCTCAGCTGTGTGGGCTTGGCGGAATACGCCGCCCAGCGGGCCAGCACCCTATCCGGCGGGCAGCAGCAGCGCGCGGCCATCGCCAGAGCGGTGGAGCAGCGCGCGCGCATCATTCTGGCCGACGAGCCGATCGCTTCGCTGGACCCGGAGTCGGCCCGCATGGTGATGGAGTGCCTCACGGCCCTCAACCGCAACGATGGCGTCAGCGTTCTGGTGAGTCTGCACCAGGTCCAGTTTGCGCTCCAGTACTGCCCGCGGTCCATCGCCATGAAAGAAGGCCGGATCGTGTTTGACGGGCCCAGCGAGGCGCTCACGGCTGCCGCGCTGCGCAATATCTACGGGTTGAAGTCCGCCGATTGCAACCTCGACGGGACCACGCCCATTAGAATCGGTGTGCGTGCTCAACGGCCGGCCCTGGCCGCCAGGGTATAGCCGGACCGCTGCAAAGCCGGCATCCGGGCGCCACCCCCTTACCGATCATCAGGGCTTCCACATCAATCGCAATCTTGAAAGGAGAAAAGAAAATGAAAAGCATTCTGCAGGCGTTGATCTTCGGGCTGATCGCCACGGTCGTCCCCTGGGCCGACACGGTCTCGGCGGAGGACGATCTCAAAGAAATCACCCTTGGCATCATCCCCACCGAGTCCAGCTCTTCCGCCATGACAGGCTTTGAGCCGTTCCGGGCCGATATGGAAAAGGCCCTGGGAATTCCGGTCAAGCTGTTCATGGCGCCGGATTACGCCGGCGTGATCGAGGCCATGCGCTTCAACAAGGTCCAGATCGCCTGGTTCGGCAACAAATCCGCCATCGAGGCCGTCAACCGCGCCGATGGCGAGGTGTTCGTGCAGACCGTGGACGTCACCGGCAATCCGGGCTACTGGTCGCTTATCGTGGTCCACAAGGACAGCCCCTTTCAGACCATCGAGGACATCATCCGCGACGGCCAGAACCTGACCTTCGGCAATGGGGACCCCAACAGCACCTCCGGCTATCTCATCCCCACCTACTACATCTGGGGCCAGCACGGCATCGATCCGAACAAGCACTTCAAGCTGGTGCGCAGCGCCAACCATGAAACCAACCTGATGGCCGTGGCCAACAGGCAGGTGGACTTCGCCACCAACAACACCGAAAATTGGGACAAGTTTGCCAAGGCCCACCCCGACCTGATCAAAAACGTGCGCATCGTCTGGAAAAGCCCCCTCATTCCCAGCGATCCCATGGTGTGGCGCAAGGACCTCTCCAAAGAGTGGAAGAGCCGGATCAAGGGTTTTTTCCTGGCTTACGGCCGCATCGGCGCCGAGAAAGACAAACAGTTGGCGGTCCTCAAGGACATGAGCTCCGGCTGGGCGCCCTTCCAGGACTCCTCCAACCACCAGCTGCTGCCGATCATGGAGATCAACTTCGCCAAGGACAAGCTGAAAATCCAGAACAACGACGCCATCGCCGCCGAGGCAAAGACACAGAAAATGGCCGAAATCGACCAGCACCTGGCGGAGATCCAGTCCTACAGCAAACTTGTCGAGAAGTTCAATTAAAGCGCCACCCGGCGGGAGCTCGCCGTTTATGGTGAGCTCCCGCAATAGCCGACCGGTGAAAGCATCATGACCACCGCCAGCCATTCTTTCGAGATTCCGGAAATACCGCTGGGCCGCAAGCTGCTGCGCCTGCTGGGCTGGCTGGCCTTCGCGGTCCTGGTGATGTGGGCCTGGCAGGGCGCCGAAATACGGCCGCTGGATCTGATAACTTATCGCGGCAATATGGCCGCCTACCTGGCCGGATTTCTGTTGCCGGATTTCACCGAATGGCGCCAGTACCTGCACCACACCATCGTGACGATTCAGATCGCCATCTGGGGCAGCCTGCTGGCCGTGGTGGGCGCCGTGCCCTTGGGGCTGCTGTCGGCCGCCAACGTGGCGCCAATGTGGGTGCACCAGCCGGTGCGGCGCCTGATGGACGGCTGCCGTTCGATCAACGAGATGATCTTTGCCATGCTCTTTATCAGCGCGGTCGGGCTGGGGCCCTTTGCCGGGGTGCTGGCCCTGTTCATGCACACTCTCGGCACCTTGGCCAAACTCTTCTCTGAAGCGGTGGAGGCCATCGATCCGCAGCCCGTGGAGGGCATCCGGGCCACCGGCGCCAGCAAAGTGCAAGAGATCGCATACGGCATCATTCCCCAGGTCGTGCCGCTGTGGATCTCCTATTCTCTGTATCGGTTCGAATCCAACGTCCGTTCGGCCAGCGTCGTGGGCATGGTGGGCGCCGGCGGCATCGGCATGCTGCTGTGGGACGCCATCCGCAGCTTCAACTACGCGGCCACCGCCGCCATGCTGCTTATTCTGGTGGTGGTGGTGAGCCTGCTCGACCTGGGGTCGGCCTATGTGCGCAAAAAATTCATTTGAAAATTCTTTCATGAGCCCCCTTCCGGTGCGACCCTCTCAAGCACCCACCATCCGCCCGGCCGCCCTTGAAGATGCCCGGGAAATCGCTGCGCTTCTCGATCAACTGGGCTACCCCAGTGCTTCCGACCGCCTCCACCGTCATCTGGAGGCCATTTTGTTCCGAGACGACTACCGCGTCCTGGTGGCCGAAAGGGATGGGGGCCTATCGGGTCTGATCAGCGCCTGTTGGGGGCTTTGTCTCGAACAGGACGGCCGCTGGGGGCAGATCACGGCTCTGGTGGTGGCCGCAGCGGATCGCGGGCAAGGGCTCGGCATGCGGCTGCTCGCTCAAGCCGAAGCATGGCTGCAGTCCGTGATGGTGGCG
>JBAPYE010000512.1:0-2506 GCA_049284575.1 Desulfobacterales bacterium | reverse complement strand
CCACCATCGGGGTGCCGCCCACCGCGGCCAGGGCCTTGCAGGGAACGCCGGCCGCCTGGGCCACGGGGTCGGGGACGGTCCGGTCGGCCGCCAGCACCACGGCACTGAACGACCCGGGCAGGGCTTTCATGTCAATCGGTGTCCTTTCGGCATCGGCCCGCCCTACTGCGCGCCGGTTTCCCCCGCCTCTTTTGCCGGCGCCACGGTCTGGGCCACGATGTAGCTCCGTTCCTGGCCGACCACCGGCGCGGTCTTGCTGACCACGGCGTAGACCAGTTCCAGCTTGCCGTCGTTGTTGAAATCCGCCACGGCGCTGTCGCTGATGTGGCCGCCGACCTCCTGGGTGCGCCACTTCAGGCCGAGGCCCAGCTGGTTCCAGGTGCGGCACTCCACGTGCCCGCTCTTGAAGGTCCGCAGGCGCGCCAGCATGCGGCCGCTGGCCTCCTGGTTGTTGACCACGATCACGTCCTGTTTGCCGTCGGCGTCCAGGTCGGCCACGTGGACCCGCTGGGACAGGAAGAAGCGGTCCATGTCCCGGTAGTCGGCAATGCTGGCGGAGGCCGCCATGGGGAATTCGACGAAGGCCGTCGTGCCGCCCAGGGCCTGATCGCTGCGCCACTCCTGCTCGCCGCCGGGCCCCATGACCACCAGGTAGTCGTCGCGGTCGAAGCCCACCAGGGTCTCCTCGCCATTGTTGAGTACGTCGCCGTAAGTGAAGCCGAAGACGGTGAAGTTGGCCGGCAGGGCCTGGCGCTCGCCGGGCACGTAGGCGCCGTTCTCCCAGACCAGGTTGTAGACCCCCGCGTCAAAGGGCCCCCGCATTCCCCGGCGCTGGCCCATCAGCTGCGGGTCGCGCCCGGGCGGCTGGATCACGCGGTAATACCAGTTTTCACGGTCCACGATGCGCCGGTAACCGCTCCCCTCGGCCTCCAGAACGAAGGAGACCATCCGCCGCTTATCGCGCTGCACGGAGGTCACGAAGATCTCCGCCCGGCCATTGGCGTTGATGTCGGCGACATCCACGGCGAGAAAGGTTTCAAAGGGCTCCCCGGGGACCTCGGCCACCTTTTCAAATCCCTGGGCGCCGTAGCGGTGGATGAGGACCGTGCGGTCGCCGATCAAAACCGCCTCGTTGTTGCCGTCGCCGTCCACGTCGCCCACGGCCAGCCCGATGATATCTTCCCGAAAGCGCCGGCTTTTCCAGGTGGTGAAGGCCGCCCCGGCGTCGGCGTACTGCAGCGGGCCGGTCTGGCTGTAGATAAGGTCCTGGCCGATGATCAGCTTCTCCGGGTGGCGGCGCGCCTCGGGTACAGCCTCGGCCTGGGGGGCGGCGGGGGCGGCGGTGGTTGCCTGCCCGAAAACGGTCGCGTTGATGCGGGCCGCGAAATCGTTGACATGCCCGATGACATCCCCCTGGCTCTGGCCGGTCTCACCGAAGACCACCACCGGCTTCTCCTGCGCCACGTCCAGAAAGCGGGCATCCGTGCTGATGCTCTCGCCAAAGACGGTCAGGCTGCCGAAAGCGACGAAATCGGCCCCCAACTGCCGGCCCAGTTCGGCGGCCGCAGCGGGGGTCAGCGGCCGCGGGACCTGGGCGGCCGCCTCACGCGCCCGGGCCTTGGGGATGACCGTCACCTGGCCCTCGCGGGCGAGCCGGGTGGCGAGCATGTCCTCGATCCCGTTTTGCAGGAAGGTGAGGTCCTCGGCGGCATGCATGTCGAAGGGCAGCACCAGGACCTGGCGCGGATTCTGGGCCTGGGCGAGCGGCAGGCCGGGGGGCGCAAGGACCGAAAACAAGACTACCAGCAGGGATATGACCAGACCGTGGGCGAAAGCGGCGGATTTCAAAACAGGGCGTCTCCTTATAAGGCCGGGGGTTGCGCCTGCCGGGCGGGATGACGACCGCCGCCCGAAAGGGGGGTGGGGCCGGGTCCAAGGGCCGACAGACCGGATTCAGGCGGTTTTTAACACACTTTGCAGGGCAGTCCAACTCTCATTTCGCCCGCCGCCGGTGGCACGGCCGTCTTTCAGGCACCTGGAACCCCCAGCCGGCCGCACCAAACCGCTACAGGATGTGGGGGGCCGGCATGAAACCACCCACAGGATGTTGTATGCCCGTCGGGTGCGCTTTTACTCTCCGCGACACACGCCTAATCAAATCGTAACAATCAGGATTTATTTTGATTTTTTTCTTAAAAAAAGACTTGACTTTCCTTATCGCGCTTGGTAGTTGAGCCGATAACTGTCAGCAGGTCGTTCTGGTTTTTCTGGATTCCTGCCGACGGCCATCAGCGCAGGGCCCATCGGGCCCGGAAAGGAAGGTGACCCGGAGAACGCCAAAGGGATCTTTTTTGTGTCTGAATTATTAGGTGAAGCACATTAGGTTATTAGGTGAATTATTAGGTGAAGCAACTTTAGGTTATTAGGTGAGGCAAAAACAATTCCGTTAAGGAGGAAAGAAAAGATGAAGAAATTCGCGATTATTTCGCTGGCCGCCCTTCTGGTG
>JBAPYE010000511.1:0-6454 GCA_049284575.1 Desulfobacterales bacterium | reverse complement strand
GACCAAGACCGCAGCAACTGGATCGCGCGTCTGGAAAAAATTCTGACTGGAAACCGCACGCCTTGCTTTGCCTGGGCGTTGATGTCCAATCATGTCCACCTGTTGCTTCGAACCGGCCGGGTGCCGCTTTCCACCGTGATGCGACGGCTGTTTTAAGGTTGTTTTCCGAGAGAAAGACAAACTCTCGCAGACGGTACCGGGAATTCGTGGAAAAAGAGATACGCAAGGGGCAGCGCCCGGAGTTGGTCGGCGGCGGGCTGATTCGCAGCCTGGGGGGTGGCAGCCGGTAAAAGTGCTGCGCAAAAGGGGGCAGCGCATCAAGGGATTGGAAATTGCCAATTTAAAAAAGAGACTGATTGCGATAGAAGCTCGAAAAAATGAGCTTGAAAGTCAAATGAAGAAATAAGAAACCTGCCGGCAAAATTGTTGTGGATGGGTCGGTTTGGGCGCTCGTTAGGCAAACCTTAAATCCACGCAGGAAACGGGCACATTGGAGGTCGTAGAAATATGGGCAGTTTTATCCTAATCGCGATGTTCATCGTCGGTGGTTTGGCCCTGGCCAAGTGGCTGCATGCCCGTGACGTGGACCAGATCCTTCCTTTGCTGGAGCGTGCGGCGGACGCGCACAATGGCAGGGTAATCCAGCAGTCCTCCCTGGGGCTTCCGCAGCTGGTGGTGCCCGCGGGGGATACGACGATACGCCTGACCCCGATGGCCAAATCCCTTTCTGCCCATGATTCAGGCATGATGACCTGCGTGGAATTTGGCATTCAATCTTACCGCGGGGGTGAGTTCAGAATTCAGGAAAAAACAACCTACCTCCGGACAGCGCTGCCCAAATTCCTTACCGGCGATGTCCGTGCTTTCAAGCTGCATCAGAAAGCCTTTAACAACCGGTTTCATATTTCCGCATCGGCCATCGGCCAGACCGCCAAAATAGTCAGCGAGCCCTTGTTGCTGCGGTCGATTCTTGAATTACCCAAGGGCGCTGACATCCGGATCCAGAACGGAAAATGTCACATCGCCGTAGACGGTGTCCCCTCAGATGTCGAATTCGTCGATCGCCTGCTTGCCGTTTCGGAGCGAATGATCGGGGCTTTGAAACGGTTTGCCAGCAGAGGTCCCGGCAATTGAGTCGGGATCGGGTTCGACGGTTCGCAGCCTCGGACCGTTTTCATTGCTCATCGCCGGAACACGGCAAAACACACCAACCCCAAAATCACGCCTATTTGTTGCCACATCGATGAAAAAACCTTCAATTCACAGACGGTTGAGTTTATTTCTGAAGGCCGTTTTGACCATTGAAGCGTTTATTGCCGTGTGGGAGCAGCAGTGGCTTACCGCAGCGATAACGGTGGGAATCATTCTGATCACGCTGATTCCCTTGATCATGAAAAAGAAATTTAGCCTTACTCTTCCCCACGAATTCGAACTTATTGCCATCACCTTTATTTTTACATCTCTATTCCTGGGTGAAGTTCACGGCTACTATACCCGTTTTTGGTGGTGGGATATCGCCCTGCACACCGGGTCCGGTCTTTTGCTGGGGATCGTTGGTTTTTTGTTGGTCTACATTCTCAACGAATCGGATCAAGTTGATCTCCACATGAATCCGGGTTTCGTTGCCTTTTTCGCCTTTCTTTTTGCCGTCGGTATCGGGGCGATTTGGGAGATATTTGAATTCGGTATGGACAGTTTTTTCGGTACCAACATGCAAAAGGAAATGCTCGGCGACCCGTCCGGTTTGACCGATACCATGTGGGATTTGATTGTGGATGCCTTGGGGGCTTTCGTCATTTCAGTTCTCGGCTACGGTTACCTCAAATCCGGCAAAAAGGAATCGTTTCTCGAGCGCTGGATCGATACATTTATCGAAAATAATCCACAGTTTTTCAATCGCAATTATTGAGATCGGATCCGACGCCGCCCGCCAGGAACCATCCGGCAGCAAGGGCCAGGGATGCCCTGCGCCGGAGCGCCGCCGGCGTGGCGCAAACTGGCTTTTGGGTCACGCCTTGAACCACTGCAAGGTGATCTTTGTGGAAAAACTTTCGTGAAAACAATTACCGCCTGCACAGGAAGACATCATCTGCTCTTATCTGACCCCTTTCATCCACTACCTTGCGCCGGTGCTTGAAGCGCCGGGCGAAGCCCGAAGCGATTTCTGGGTTCTCTCCGAATTGGGAAAGCGCCTGACCCCCGATTCGCCTTCCAGATATGGAATCCTGCTTTCAGCAATCGCTGCGGCACCCCGCTCTGAATATCAGCCTGGCGGAATTGAAGGCGCAAAAATTCGCCAAGGCAGCGCGCCCCAAAGTTCCCCAACGAGGCGCCCTATTATGCCCAGTATGTTCGATTTGATAATCCACCTCAGTCCGGTAAAGAATAAACCAATCAGGCTTTTTTGGAAGCCGCCGCGGCCGTGCGCAAGATGCCGGCCGGCTGTCAACCAACGACCAGATGGCGATTGACGCCAGGAAAAATCCCAGATCAGGTGAAAAACCAACATGACCGCATGGCGTAAGGATATGTGCCGGCGAATGTAACGCCGGTGACGGGCCAAATGACAAGCAAGAGGTGGAATTATTTTTTGCCGAGGCCCTAAGATGCCGCCGGCGCTTCGCAAAATCTGTGAAAGCTGGTTGGATGAGCTGGAAAACATCAATCCCATACGGCGGACCTACATCAACCGGTTCATCAAGGAGAAGGCAATGGCGAACTCATTTTCCATGGCGCTCGAAAACGTTCACACCGGTATCGGTCAGGGCAGCGTTTTGGAGCAGATCGACAAACGCTACCGCAAGCAGCAGCGACTGACGTTGTTTGAAATGCTCGACAAGGTCGGTGACAAGGCGGTGGAGAATTTTCCGGTCGAACTCTACCGGCACATCCCCCAAATCGGAAAGAAACAGCCGGCCTTGCTGCGCTTCTATCTGCCGTTTTGGAAAAATCATGACGAGATTTTCTGGCAGTCTCTGGGGGATTATGTGATTCTCGCCGTGCACCGGGTGAAAGACCTGGAATTCGACAGGCTCAGGGGCCGGATGAAGGTCGAATATTTTGCCAAGATCAAAGGCAGAATCAAATATCCCGAAGACATCCGGGTGATCATCCAGAAAATCACCTACCTGGTGGATACCGAAACGCTGCCCACCGACTTCACGCGCTTCCGGCGGATGGCCGAGCGGCGGGACAGCCTGGGCGAGATGAGCAAGGAGCAGGCGGCGTTGATCGGGGCGGCGTTGAAATTCATTAGAATCATATAGAGACCGACTTGAAAAGTTGCTCATGATTTCAACGACCGGCCTGTGACGGCCGCGACCAACCCGGAGAAAACCCGCAAGGCATGCAAATCTACCTGACCATCGTTCCGATCTTTCTGCTGGTGGCGCTCGGCTGGTTCGCCCGGCGGGTGGGCCTGCTGACATCGGAATTCATGGTGCCCGCCAATCGCCTCGTTTTTTATATCGGCATCCCGGCGATGCTGTTCATCTCGCTTGCGAAAGCGACCCTTCGAAGCTCGATTCAAGCGCACATGGTGCTCTTCACCATGGCAGCCCTGGTAATCGGGTGCGTTATTGCCAGGTTGGCGGCCTCCCGGATGCGGCTCAGCGGCGCCATGGCCGGCTCGTTTGTCCAAAGCGCCTTTCATGCCAACTTTGGCTACATCGGCTTTGCCGTGGTTTTCTACTACCTCGGGGAGGCCGGGCTTGTCCGGGCCAGTTTTTTGGCCGGTTTTTTGATAATTCTGCAAAACACGCTGGCGGTGCTGATCCTCCAGTTTTATGCCCCGTCCCCGGGGGCCAAGCCGCAAATCGGGCGGACCGTCCTGAAAATCGCCGGCAACCCTGTCATCTGCTCGGCGCTTGCCGGCATGGCCTACTCGCTTTCCGGCCTGCCGATGCCCGAGGTCGCGGAGCGCAGCCTTAAAATCTTGGGCGGCATGGCCCTGCCCTTGGCGCTTCTGATCATCGGCGGTTCGCTCAACTTTGCGGCCATTCGTTCAGGGCTGGGGCTTGCCATCGGCTCCTCGGCAATCAAACTGCTGATCATTCCCGGCGTTGCGTTCGGG
Organism: Desulfobacterales bacterium; assembly: GCA_049284575.1. Lineage (GTDB taxonomy): Bacteria > Desulfobacterota > Desulfobacteria > Desulfobacterales > JAABRJ01 > JAABRJ01. The sequence goes on along the minus strand of JBAPYE010000511.1, from coordinate 2,382 downwards.
TTTTACCGGCTTTGGGGTCTTACCCCGGTGGAATTCCTGCCGGGGTTGATCCTGCTGGCCTGCCCAACAGCCACCGTGACCTACGTGATGGCAAGGGAGATGGGCGGGGCTCCGGATTTTGCCATGACGACCATATCGGTGAGCACGCTTTTTTCCATCTTCACCCTCACCGGGTGGCTGGCGCTGGCTCGATAGCGGCCGCCGAAAAGGCGCAACGTGCGCCGCCGCCTGCGAGACCGTCGTTTCCCAGGGGTTGCAACCAAGAGCTCAAGCACTTATATTTGTTTCAAAAAATTATCGCTGCAGCCTTTTAACCTGCCTGCAAGCCCAATGCGCCGATAGGGCCGCCTGGCAGCGGGCGCAACCCGCAGGACACGCTTCTTCTGCGAAATACCGGGAAAAACAGACCATGCCTGAATTCAAAAGCGTTACCGATGTACTCAAACTGGTGGACAAGTCCAACTGCCAGCAATGCGGTTTCAAGACCTGTATGGCCTTTGCCGCGGCGGTGATTCAGGGCCGCGCCAATTTGAGCGACTGCCCCCGGATCGACCCCGATGTGCTGGCGCAACTCGGCCAGGGCGAACCCCAGAAAAACCCAAACGGTCAAGACGAGCTCCTCGCCACGCTGGCGATGCTCAAAAAGTCGGTCTCGGAGCTGGATTTTGAACAGACCGCCACACGTCTGGGCGGAAGGCTGGTCAACGGCAAACTCGTCACCAAAGTCATGGGCAAGGACGTGGCCGTGGACCATCACGGCACCCTGCATTCGGACATTCACCTGCACCCCTGGATTTCCGTCCCGATTCTGTCGTATTTTCTCTACAGCCAAGGCATCCCCCTCACCGGCGAGTGGGTCACCCTGCGGGAACTGGAGGGCGGGCCGGCCTGGCATAATTTTTTTGCGCACCGCTGCCTCATGCCCCTCAAGAAAGTTGCCGACACCTATCCCGAACTTTTCCGAGACCTACTGGACATCTTCAACGGGAAAAAAGCCGAAAGCCGATTTGAGGCCGACACGGCCATTCTGCTCACCCCGCTGCCGCTGGTGCCGGTGCTCATATGCTACTGGAAACCCGAGGAGGGAATGGATTCTTCCATCAATATTTTTTTTGATTCAACGGCGGATAAAAATATGGGGGTGGAGTTCATTTACCGTTTGGTGGCGGGGCTGGTGATCATGTTCGAAAAAATAGCCCATCGACACGGTGCGCGCTGATCGGGTGTGGGTGTTTCGGCTTGGGAGGCCCTGATCCAACCGGCTCTTAAAACCCCGAACATGACTATTTGGTAATCCTGCCGTCATCTTCCCGTAAGCTTGGCGCTGTATCTTCGCGGTCGAAGATCACAATGCCGTCGACCGATCGTCGGCGCACGTTCAACCTTTTTGACTGCCTAAGGAGGTCATCCCATGCACACGATTGAGAAAAATCATTTCCGCTTCACCCGCCTGCTGCTGGCCGCCGCGCTGGTGCTCGCCATTGCCGCGAGCGGCGCTGCGGCAGCCGTCACGGACGACGCCGCAACGATGCTGCCCAACAACTTGAGCGCCCTCGCCCAGGAAGTCCGCGACGGGGTCGTCAACATTCGCACCGTCAAGACCATCAAAGGCGGCGGCCCGGTCTTCCGCCACTTTTTCGGCAACCCCTTTGAGCGCGGCAACCCGTTTGAAGATTTCATGGGTCCGCACGGCCGGCGCAACCCTTCCCAGGACTTCAAACAGCGCAGCCTGGGGTCGGGCTTCATCATCGACGGCGAGGGCCACATCGTTACCAACAACCACGTGATCGAGGGCGCCGATGAAATCACCGTCAAACTGGCGAACGGCAAGGAATTCACCGCGGAGTTGGTGGGCCGCGACCCCAACACCGACCTGGCGCTGATTAAAATCGCACCCTCCGGGGACCTCAAGCCCCTGAAAATAGGCAACTCTGGAGATCTCCCGGTGGGTACCTGGGTGGTGGCCATCGGCAGCCCCTTCGGCCTCGAGCAGACCGTCACGGTGGGGATCGTCAGCGCCAAGGGCCGGATCATCGGCTCGGGGCCGTATGACGACTTCATCCAGACCGACGCCTCGATCAACCCCGGCAACTCCGGCGGTGCGCTGGTGAACCTGCGCGGCGAGCTGCTGGGCGTGAACTCGGCGATCCTGTCGCGCAGCGGCGGCAACATCGGCATCGGCTTCGCCATTCCCTCCAACATGGCGCGCTCGGTGATGGAGCAGCTGCTGGAGTTCGGCGAGGTGCGCCGCGGCCTGCTCGGCGTGACCATTCTCGACGTGACGCCGGACATCGCCGAGGCCTATGAGATCGAGGACGCCAAGGGCGCGCTGGTGTCGCAGGTGATGCCGGACTCCGCCGCGGAGAAGGCCGGCCTGCAGGC
>JBAPYE010000510.1:0-12549 GCA_049284575.1 Desulfobacterales bacterium | reverse complement strand
GCTCGACCGGGAATTGACTCTCGACCCTCTCTTCTCTTCCACTACCCAGTTTTCAAAGATCAAATCGGTTGCCTAAAAAGCAACAAACTACAAACTAATACTTAAAGAAACTTTGTCAACAACCCGTTTTTTTATGACTCGAAAAAAGCTCGCGTCTTCTACAGGGTCGATCCTGCGTTGTCAACGGAAAAAAACTTTTTTTTCTGGAGCAGGCTTCGGTGACCCGATGGGCTGTTTCGAAAACCTGGTATACCTACACGGACTTTTGGGGCTTGTCAACAAAAAAGATAAAATTTTGGCCGGTGCCCTCAGATAACCTAAAACCCCGTCTCTTCGGGGTTTGGCAGCCGCTGCAGCGCCACAGGAGGCCCAGGGGGGATGAGATGCCATCGCTTTTCACCGGATCGCAACAGCGCCCATCACGACCTGGGGGCTTGGCCAAACGGGTTGAACGCGCTATATTCAGATCCGCTTTGTAAAGCGGCGCCCCGCCTCCCAATTATGGAGCGGTAAATGGGGCCGAGAGGCCTTCACTTTTTTTTGATGAATGGGTAAACGATGGCATCAGGGTGCAAACGGCTGGCGAAGCGGCCACAACCAGACCGCAATTCGTCTTCGACGTTAATCGCCTTTGAGGACGTGTCCCTGCGGATCGGGGAGCGTCGCATCCTTGAGGGGATTACTTGGCATGTCAGACGGGGGCAGCAATGGGTTGTGATGGGATCCAACGGGGCCGGCAAGTCCACCTTGCTGGGGGCGGTTGCCGGGCGAGTGCCGGCGGTTGCCGGCCGAATTTACCGCTCGCAAGGCCTGGCCCGTTGGGCCTCGGTCGGTTATGTGGCCTTCGATCTTCAGCGGCGCATTCTGCAGCGGGATGCCGATCGGGATGAATCCCGGTATTTCAGTGGTGATGCAGGCCGCGGGGCCTCGGTTCAAGAGTCCTTTTTTGCGGATGGCAAAGGGGGGCAAGCGTTAAAAGTGGTCTCGGCCCTCGTTGAACGCCTTAAAATCAGGCATTTGTTGGATCGTGAGATTCGGGCCCTTTCAACCGGGGAAATGCGCAAGGTGCTGATCGCCCGGGCGCTGATTGCAAAACCGGTTCTTCTGATTCTCGACGAACCTTTCGACGGGCTCGACTACACGGCCCGCCAAGACCTTGCCGGCATGATTGACCGCCTGATGGTGACCGGCTTGACGGTGATCCTGGCAACCCACCGCCTGGAGGAGATCCCGCTGCGGGTATCCCATCTCCTTGGCCTGAAAAATGGGCGCGTAATGTTGAACGGCCGCCGCGGCGCGCTGTTGAAGGCGGCCTGCCTCAACCGGTTGTATGGCTCGCCGGCAAGGGCATCAAGCCCTCGACAAGCCCCTGCATCAATCGTCTCTACCTCCCAGGGCCCGGGCTGCGGCGACTGCCGGGTCCTGGTTGAAATGCGAAAGGTTTCGGTCCGCTATGGTGCGCTTACGGTGGTTGAAAACCTCGACTGGGTCATCCGCAGGGGTGAAAATTGGGCCCTGGTCGGCCCCAACGGATCGGGCAAGACCACGCTTGTTAAAATGATCAGCGGCGATCACCTCCAAGCTTACGCCAATGACCTGTTTCTGTTTGGCCGGCGTCGGGGCAGCGGTGAGAGTATCTGGGACATCAAGCAAAAAATCGGTTTGGTTTCCTTCGAACTTCAGGTGGGTTACCGGGCGGACATTTCGGCTTTATCCGTGGTGGTCTCAGGGTTTTATGATTCCATCGGGCTCTACCGAACGGCCGGCCCGCAACGGCAGCAGGCCGCTTTCGGCTGGATGGCCTCTTTAGGGGTCGACCATCTGGCCCCTAAACCGTTCGCTCATCTTTCCCAGGGGGAGCAGCGGATGGTGCTGCTGGCGCGGGCAATGGTCAAAAGGCCGCTACTGCTGGTGCTGGATGAACCCTGTCAGGGTCTCGACCCGCTCAATCGCCGGATGGTGTCGGGCGTTGTCGAGGCCATCGGGAGTCAAGCGCAGACCCAGATCCTTTTGGTGACCCATTTCGATGAAGAAATGCCGGATTGTATCGGCCATATCCTGCGGTTGGGAGGCGGCATGGCCGCCGAGGGCTTTCACCGCTCGCAAACCGTCAGGGGTATCCGCAGAAAACCTTAGGCTGCAAGCGCACCCCTGATGGCTCAGGGGTTGAGTCGGAGGGGCATGGCGTGGGAAATGCGTTCGTCTTTTTCCCCTTTGCGGCGCCGGATGACGTTGCACTTTCCGACGGCAACGGTTTCCTCGATTCTGTGGTACTGGGTTCGCCCGCTTTGTTCAATCAGTTTGCGAAGCCGGGCTTCAATCTCGTTTTTTTTGTTTTCATCCATTGTTCAATCTTTCAAAACGTCATCATCGGACCCCTATTTGGGGTTTTTGCGGCGAAGAAGGCCGGCAACGCCGATCATGACACAGCCTGTTGCAAGGACTGCAAGAGGTTCTGGGTTAAAGCCCTGCGCTGGTCCCTCAAGGGGGGTGAAAGGGCTGTAGTAGACCGCATAAGCGATCCCCGAAAAGAGCGAAATCCCCATAAGCACACTGCCGAACAGTAATTTCATTTTATGCCTCCTCCAAATCGCGGGTGGTGTTGCGATACGGAGTCAGCAATAAGCGTGCCTTGGGGCTGTATATTAAGCTAAGATTAAAAAAACCAGTAGGTTATAAACCAATAAGTTCGCGCCGCGTCCATTCTTTGGGGTGAGGCCTTCATGGGTCTTGAGAAAACCGTTTCTCAATTGGTAAAAAACCTTCTCATGCCCGGATGGGGCCTGGAAAGGCCGCGTTCCTGGGTTGGGAAGCGGCACTGGGGCGGCTACAGGGCAATGGTGATCCGTGGCTGTCGCCTGGGCAGGAAGGTATCTGAAAGCGTCGATCTGCAAGGCGCGACAGCCCCGCGAGGCTAAATTTTTTATCGGTGGAAACCCCATTTCAGAATCGCGGATCCAAGCTTGTATGTAAGGGTCCCGGAAAAAAATAATGCCGCATCTTGCTTGTCTTTTGGCCCGCCGATTGGGTTCGCGATCAACGGGTATGTCTGGGGTGCGGATCTTTCCATAAGGAATTGTGCTGGGGGTCTTATCGGTTGTCAGTCGGGATGACTTTACGGTGTTTGGGGGACTAAAATGGGTCTGCCAGCGCCCGTGGGCGACCCGCCGCGTCTGCGCGGGAGCCCGCTTTTCAGGGGTGTCTGCGGATGGGCGTCGGCGGGTCATTTGGTCCGGAATTGTTGAGAAAATCGCGAAACCAAGCCGGGTTCCATATCAAAATATAAGCCAGAAAAATAGCCGTTAAGGGCATGTAGAAGGCCACGGTGTCCACGACGAGAATGAGTAGCGCCAGTAAGATCCGATACGCTCCGCGCATGGGCAATACCGTCACAAGCAGGGGGGCCAAAAGGGGCGGCCAATCACGTGAGCAGGAGAATCGGCCGCTAAACGGGTTACACGCCCTCGTGTGAATCGCGCGGGTCTTGAAGGGGGTAACGACTTCGTTTTTGTTGGTGGAGCTGAGGGGGCTCGAACCCCTGACCTCATGACTGCCAGTCATGCGCTCTCCCAGCTGAGCTACAGCCCCTGACGAAGAAGTTTTATTACTGAGGATTGATGGGGTTGTCAATCTCTTTTTTGCCAAACCTTCGGCGGCGGGAAAAAATTGCGGCTGGCCGCTGTCGATGGTGGCCACCCACCGATGGGTGCCGTTGGCGACTGCCCGCCATGGAATTAAAACTTGTCGGTCTGGTTTGCTTCATATCGAATTCGTTGACAAAAAAAGATATTCTCCATAGGATGGCGCTTCAAAAAACGGCTGCCGCCAGCGCGGCGGCAAAAAATGATGAAGCCATGAGCGTCAAAGGTGATTTGAAACGCCGGCTGCGGCGTGAAATTGAGGCCGCTTCAGCCGCTGCAAGGCTCAGCCCGGGGTCGGAAGACACCCAGAGTGCCTTCGAGGACTTCGATGCCGCCGAACTTTATTGTCCCCGCTGCAGGCAGGCCGTTCCCGTGATAAAGCGGCTGTTCCTGATTCTCCCGGATGGGGACAGGTACGAATACCGATGCCGTTTTTGCGGCACAACGGTGGGCACCAAGGTCGAGCGCTCCGGGCGCCCCACTATACTGATCAAATAGCCGCCCCCAAACCTTTAAATTTTTCCCCGGATCGTCGATAATCTTTGAATTAAAGGTGAAATCAAATGCTGAGACTCATGCGGGATTACGCAACCAGCTGGTTGATCAAGCTGTTGCTGGGTGCAATTGTTATCGTCTTTATTTTCTGGGGGGTGGGCAGCTTCAGAGAGCGGCGCGCGGGGCGCGTGGCGCTGGTCAACGGGCGACCGATCGACGTCACGGCCTTTAACCGGGCCTACAGCAACCTGATTGAACAGTATCGTGGGCGCTTTGGCAACAACCTGACCGATGAAATGCTCCAGATGTTCGGGGTCAGAAAACAGGCCCTGGAAGCACTCGTCAACCAGGAGCTGCTCTTTCAAGAAGCGCAAAAAATGAAATTCTTTGTTTCCGAAGCCGAATTGGCCGAGGCCATTCGCCAAATTCCGGCCTTCCAGCAGGCCGGCAGTTTCGACCCGCGCCGCTACAGCGCGCTGCTGGCACAGCTGCGGTTGAGCCCCGAGGAGTTCGAGGCTCAACAGAAGGAAGCCATGATGATCGATCGGCTGCGGGCTTTCGTGCTGGGCAATGTGAAAGTCTCCGAAGGCGAGGCCCGTGCGTGGTACGATTGGCAGAATGCCGAGGTGAATCTCGACTATGTGCGCTTCACCCCGGAGAGCTACACCGATATCGAGGTAACTGACGAGGCGCTCGAAGCATACTACGATCAGCACCAGGACAACTACAAGACCGAGCCGCAGGTCAAAGCCGCCTATCTGGTGTTTAACTTCGATGCCTATCAGGGGCGCGTTTCGGTCGACGACGACGAACTGCGGGATTACTATGAGCTGCACAGGAGCGAGTTCGAGAAACCCGAAACCGCTGAAGCCCGCCATATTCTGTTCAAACTTGACGAAGACGCCTCCCCGGAAGATACCGCGAGGATCGAGCAAAAAGCCCTCGAGGTCATGAAGCTGGCCCAGGCAGGCCAGGATTTCGCGGAGTTGGCCAAAAAGTACTCCGACGGCCCGTCCAAGGATCAGGGGGGCTTCTTGGGGGCCTTCACGCGCGATGCGATGGTCGCCCCCTTTGCTGAAAAGGCCTTTTCCATGAAACCCGGCGAGATCAGTGCGCCGGTGCGCACCGAGTTCGGCTGGCACATCATTAGATTGGAGAAAATCAACCCGGCTGTGGTCGAAACCCTGGATCAGGCCAAGGCCGGTATTCTCCAAAAGCTGAAAGCGGAGCGGGCCAAGAGTCTGGCCTTCGATGATGCCGAGACGGCTTACGAGGCCTCGACGGATGGTGAAGACCTCGGCAAGCTGGCCCAGCGCCTGAAGCTCCCGCTTCAAACGACCGGATTCTTTTCCGGCCAGGGCGCTGAAATCGACCTTCAGGAGTCCGCCCGGTTTGCGGCTGAAGCCTTCGAGCTGGCGCCGATGGCAATCAGTGATATTCAGGATTTCGGTGATGGTTACTACCTGCTGCAGACCACGGAAAAAAAGCCGGCCCAGGTTCAACCCTTGGAAACGGTGGCGGCAGCGGTGCGGGCCGACTTCCTGAAGCAAAAACAGGCTGAGCAGGCCGGCCGGGACGCCGAAGCCCTTCTCGCGGAAGCCAGACAGGGAAAAACCCTCCACCAAGCAGCCGCACGGTTCAACCGCACACCGGCGGAAACGGGTTTTTTCAAACGAAATGGGGCGATACCTGAAATCGGGTTTGAACAGGCGGTCGCCGCCGCGGCCTTTGAACTGAACGCCCAAAACCCCCTGCCCGAAAATGCCATCAAAGGCGCCGGCGGCGATTACGTCATTGGTTTCAAGGCGCGTCGGGCGCCGGCAGCCGATGGATTCGAGGGCGAAAAGGCCGACATTGAAGCCACGCTCCTGCAACAGAAAAAATCCAAGGCCTTCAACGAGTGGCTGGGGCAGATCAAAAGCCGGAGTGAAATTACTTACGAAGAGGGCTATCAGCAATAAGGGGTAGCGGCTGTTGAGGAAAACGGCGCCCTGCGCCGGCAGAGGCTGCCGTGGCCGGCGCCCGCAGGCCTCTCTTTTGACGGCGCGTGCAAATAATTTGTTTCACGAAGGGAAATCCCATGCGATTCTCGAGTCAAAAAGCGCAAAACACGGTCCATTTCGCCATGAAAAAATGCCCGGAGTGTCTGACCGAGTTGCCCCTGGAGGCCAAGGTCTGCGCGGCCTGCCATCGCAAGGTCGGCGAGGTCACGGCGTACGGGCACGCCAAAAAACCGCTTGACTGGAAGGCGTATGGCATTTGCTTGCTGGCCTGGTCACTGCTGGGCATTTATGTGTGGTGGGCCTTTCTGAAATGATCTAACAGACCACGAGGGGTTTCCCATGGCGGCATTGTCTCAGATGGAGAAGAAGCGCTTGCTGCACCTGGCGCGGTCGGCCATTGCAACCTGGCTGGACACGGGGACGCCCCCCGATCTGCCGGCGGATCTGCCGGCGGCGCTGCGGCAAAAGCGGGGGTGCTTTGTAACCCTTCACAAACAGGGGGCGCTGCGCGGCTGCATCGGCAACCTCGAAGCGGTCAAAACGCTGGGCGCCTGCGTCGTTGAAAACGCCATCAGCGCAGCGTTCCGCGATCCGCGCTTTGCTCCCCTGACGTCGGCGGAACTGCCCACCGTGGACATCGAGATCAGCGTGCTGACACCCCCCCGGGATCTGGATTTTCAGGATCCGGAAACCCTGAAAAAGCAGCTTGAACCTGGTAAGCACGGGGTCATCCTCAGCCGTGGGGGGAATCGCGCAACGTTTTTACCACAGGTCTGGCAGCAGCTGCCCGATGTCGAGATTTTCCTCGCCCACCTCTGTCAGAAGGGCGGTATGCCAAAAGAGTGCTGGAAAGACCGCAACACGCGGGTATCGGTTTACGAGGTCGACCACTTCACGTGAGGCGCACGCGGCCCGGGTGAGCCTTTTCGCTCAGCGGCGGCGGGTATCCGCCGCTTGTGTTTTCGAATCAGCGGGCGATCATGGCCCGCATCATATCCCCGGCGTTCTGGGCATGGTCTGCGATGGAGCCGATGATCTCCGCCAGCCGTATCATGTGGAAGACGGTGATGGGATCGGTTTCGACCTGAAATATTCTCAACTTCAGTTGGTCTTCGGCCTCATCCGCCGTGTGCTCCTGTTCTCTTAGGGTGCGGACAATTTTTTTGACAACCATCCGCTGGTTTTCAGAATAGTTGCTGAAATACTTGCGCGCTTCGGCCACCATCATGCTCAGCTCATCCACCGGGTCGATAACCGCATCCACCAGCAGCAGGAATTCTTTTTCGAGCTCCCTGGGAACCCCGGGCTCGATCCTGAAGGAAATCCAGTTCAGGGCATCTTCCAGTGCGTCCAGAACACTGTCCTGCTCGCCCAGGTAGCGGAAGAGGGTGAACTTGTCGACCTGCAGGATCGCCCCTTTTGGGATATGCCCGCGAATGCGGCGCTTGATGGCGTCGGCCTGGCTTTCGATTCGGGCGACCTCTTTGCGCAGCTCCTCGAAAGAATCGCATTTTTGAACGAGTAGACACTCGATCGCGTGCTGAAAGATCCAGGCGCACTCTTTGACCTTTTCCGCATGCTCCGCCAAACCGCTGAAGGGCGAGGTGATAAACATCGAAATAAAGGGGATCCGCATTGCCGTCTCCTTACAGGAAGAACTCGAGTACCTTGAAAATCACCATGCTGGTGATGGCCGCAGCCGGAACCGTCAAGACCCAATATACCATGATCTGAATAACGACGGCAAAATTGACCGCCTCCATACCGCGTGCAAGCCCCACGCCCATTACACCGCCCACCGCCGCGTGGGTTGTCGATACCGGCAGGCCCAGCTTGGAGGCCAGCAGAACGGTCGTGGCGGCCGCGAAATCCACGCAAAACCCGCGGGTGTTGGTGAGGGTGGTGATCTTGCTGCCGATCGTGTCCATGACCCGGTGTCCCGCCATGGCGATTCCGCAGGCGATTCCGACTCCCCCGAAGAGCAGCAGAAAAACCGGAACCGGGACCTTTGCGCCCACCGTCCCGGTTTTAACCAAAAAATAGATGACCGCAACCGGCCCGATGGCGTTGGCGACGTCGTTGGCCCCTTGGGCCAGGGCCACATAGCAGGAGGTCCCGATCTGAATTCGGCGGAAGATCTCCTCCACGCCGCTGCGGTGGTTTTTGATAAAACGCCGGATCAGACCTTTGCCGGCCAGTCCGAAAACAACGGCCGCCAGAAGGGCCACGAGCAGGGCCATCGGGGTGCCGATGGACATCTTGTTGCCGAGGGGGGTTTTAAAGAGAAACGAGAGGGCGATCACAAAAACGGTTACCCCGATAAATCCGGGTGAGAGCTTTATCGCCGATTGAAATGCATCCTCTCGGGAGAGGATGAACTTCAAGATGATTTTGAACATGGCAACGGCGATAATCAGACTGAAAACCGGAGAAATGACCCAGCTCAGGACCACCGCCGAGAGTTTGCCCCATCGAATGCACTCGACGCCACCGGACATGAGGCCAAAGCCGATCATGGCCCCGACAATGGAATGCGTGGTCGAGACCGGGAGGGATTTCCAGGTGGCGAAGCTGACCCACAGGGCGGCCGCCAACAGTGCCGAGAGTGCGCCGATCATCGCCAGGTGGGGGTCCGTCAGGATCTCGGTGGAAACGATGCCTTTGCGGATGGTGTCGGTCACGTGCGAGCCGATAAACACCGCACCCACCACATTGAGGATGCCGGCGATGAAGATTGCCTGGCGGATGGTGATGGCCTTTGCGCCCACGGCGGAGGCCATGGAGTTGGCGACATCGTTGGCACCGATGTTCCACGCCATGTAAAAGCCAAACGTAAAGCCGATAATCAGGATGTAATATTCTGGCGTCATCGAAATTTCGAGAGGGGTTTGCGGTTGGCCGAACCGTGACAGCCCGCCCGCCCCCGCTGCTGGCGGTGGAGGCGGCGAGCGAATTCGAAAATGATGACACTGCGTGGCAAAAATTTCCGGCTGTATGCCGCCTGGCGGTGGGTCGGGACCCCGCCGGGCGCCATCCCCAATGCCCCATCCGAACTGGCGGGGGCTTAACACGCCGGACACGAAAAATAAACCTAAAAACCACATCTGCCCCCGACCGATCGCACGGCGTGGCGGCCGCTTATCCGGAAATCGCGGCAGCGGCGGCCGGGCTGCAGTTGCCGGCCGACCGCCCTGTGGTTGAATTCCCGGCGGGCGCACTTATCTTGTCTTCTCGGCGGCGGGTGCTTGGAGCCTTGGACCCAGGCGCCCGGTCGGCTTCAGCCGGCCAGAGCCCCATGCGATTTGCCCAGTAACCGCACCGCAATGACTTGCTTCTGTCCAAAACTATGGAGAAGAGGTTGCCATGACATCTGCCACACCCAGCCGCTTACCCCACAGGGCGCGGCGCCTGTACCGTTGGGCCACACTCGTCGTTCTTCTGATGGGCGGTCTGCTGGCGGCGCCGCCGTTTGACGCTGCGGGGGCTGGCTGGCCCCATGAAACCAGCGACCTGGCGCCGGATCCGGACGTAACTTTCGGACGGTTGCCCAACGGGTTCCGCTACGTCCTGATGCCCAATCGCACCCCGCGCGCCCGGGTCAGTATGCACCTCAACATTCAGGCCGGTTCCTTGCAGGAAAGCGATGACCAGCAGGGCTTGGCCCACTTCCTGGAGCACATGCTGTTCAACGGCTCCACCCATTTTCCGCCCGGAGAGCTGGTGAAATATTTTCAGAGCATCGGGATGCAGTTCGGACCGGATGCCAACGCCCACACCGGCTTTGACGAGACCGTCTATGACGTGCTGCTGCCCGACGGCAGCCGCGCCAGCATCGAAAAGGGCCTGCTGGTGCTGAGGGATTACGCCGATGGCGCCCTGCTGCTGCCGGCTGAAATCGACCGCGAGCGCAAGGTCATCCTGGCGGAAAAGCGCACCCGTGACAGCGCGTCCTATCGCACCTTTGTCGCCACCTTTCAATTTGGGTTCGCCGGTACGCGGGTCTCCCGACGGCTGCCCATCGGCGTGACGGAGGTCCTTGAAAAGGCCGGCCAGGTGGAATTGACGGACTACTACGAGACATGGTACCGGCCCGACCGCATGGTTCTCGTGATGGTCGGGGATTTCGATCTGCCGACGGCCACCGCGGCCATCCATGAGCGGTTTGCCAGCCTCGCCGCCCGGCGTGGGACACCGGCGGATCCCGACCCCGGGCGGCCGGTGCATGCCGGGGACCGGTTTTTTTACCACCACGAAAAAGAAGCGGGTAAAACCCGGGTAAGTATCGAGGTCTTGCGCAGAGTCGCGGAAGAGCCGGATACGGCCGTCCGCCGACACCGTGAACTGCTCCAGGACATGGCCGACCGGATGGTCCAGAACCGTCTCGACACCCTGCTGGGCAAGCCGGACACGCCGTTTACGGCCGCGCGGGTGGGATCCGGGCGTTACCTGGGAAATTTCGATTATGCCGAAATATCGGCTGACTGCGACCCGCAAAGATGGGCCGACGCCCTTTCCCGGATCGAACAGGTCCTGCGGCAGGCCCTGGCCTACGGGTTTACCGCAGCCGAACTTGATCGCGTCAAAAAGGACTTTCAGTCCGAGCTGGATACGGCCCTGAAACAAGCCGGCACCCGCAACAGCCGCGATCTGGCACGCAGCATCATTCGCAGCGTCAACACGGGCCGGGTGTTTAAGTCTCCCGTTCAGGAGAAAGCCCTGCTGGCAGGAGTCGTTGATGCGGCCACCCTGGATGCGGTTGCCGCCGCTTTGCGGCGCAACTGGCCGTCCGACCATCGCCTGGTGTTGGTGACCGGCAGCGCCCCCATCGGAGATAAGACCCTGGCAGCCGATGATGTGATTCGCGGCGTCTACCATAACAGCCAACAGGTGGCCGTAGCCCGACCGAGCGCCGCTGAGGCGCCGACCTTTCCCTACCTGGCGACCCCCTCCAGCGGCGGGCTGATTGTCCAGCGGGAGCATTCGGCCGATACCGGCATCACCCGGGTGGCTTTTGGCAACGGCCTGCATCTCAACCTCAAACCCACCGATTTCAAGGAAGGGGAAGTGCTGGCGACCGTTATTTTCGGCGACGGCCGCGCGTCTCAACCCCTCGACAAACCGGGTCTTGCAGTCCTGGCTGAGGCGCTCGTCAACGAAAGCGGCCTCGGGCGGCTGACCAAGGATGACCTTGAACAGGCCTTGGCCGGCAAAAACAGCCGGGTGGACTTCAGTGTTGAGGATCAGTGGTTTGCCTTGCAGGGGCGGACGGTCCCGGGGGAGCTCGACCTTCTGTTCCCGCTGCTGTACGCTCATCTGCAGGACCCGGGGATGCGGGCCGATGCCTTCAGCCTGGTGATGCAGCGCTTCGAGCAGGCCTTCGGGGCCATGTCGCGGTCTCCGGACGGGGCCATGGAACTCCAGGGAAATCGTTTCCTGGCCGGAGGGGACCCGCGTTTCGGGCTGCCGCCGCACGAAAAATTCCAGACCCTCACCTTGGGTGACGTCAGAACGTGGCTACTGCCGGCATTTAAGACCGCGCCGCTCGAAATATCGGTGGTAGGAGATTTTGATACCGAAACAGTCGTCCAGACGGTCGCCCGCTACTTCGGCAGCCTGGCGGCGCGGCCCGCCCCCAAGGGGGCGACCTCAGCGGCGGCACCACAGTTTCCGGAGGATCAGCGCCTGGTGCTGGACGTTAAAACCGATATCCCCAAGGGTCTGGTGGTGGTGGCCTACCCGACGGATGATTTTTGGGACATTCACCGCACGCGCCGACTCTCGGTTCTGTCCCAGGTTTTTTCCGATCGATTGCGGCTGCAGGTGCGCGAAAAGCTGGGGGCGGCCTATTCGCCCCATGCCTACAACTGGGCCAGCCGGGCCTTTCCGGGCTTCGGCATCCTGCGGGCGACGGTCTCGGTTGATCCCCAGGACGCCGAGCGGATCGCGGCCGAAGTGCGCGACATCGCCGCTGGTCTGGCCCGCGACGGGGTTAGTGCGGACGAATGTCGGCGCGCCGTGGAGCCGATCCTGACCAGTCTCAAAGAGATGCAGCGGACAAACACCTACTGGTTGGATCGGGTGCTCACCGGTTCTGCGCGCTACCCCCAGCAGTTGGACTGGAGCCGCAGCCTGACCCACGATTACCAGTCCATCACGGTGGCGGATTTGTCGGGGCTGGCGCGGCGCTATCTCGACAACCGCCGCTCCGCGGAGATCATCGTGCGGCCGACAGCCGAGGGCGGCGGCAGTCTGGCGGATGCCCGCCGGGGGCCCGGGCGCTGACGGCCAAGGGGGTAAGCGCGTGCGGGCACCTGGGGTGTTTGGCTTCGTCCAAAAAAGCCGCATGCGGTGATTGCACTTCCCGACCGGTGGCCATCATGGGATCGCCGCAGCGGGAACGAATGCGCTTG
>JBAPYE010000509.1:0-4107 GCA_049284575.1 Desulfobacterales bacterium | reverse complement strand
GTTCACATCGAGGCCCAGAAACACAGCCTGCTCGGCCAGCCCAAGGAGAGCCTGCCCCGCACCCTGACCGTACTTAGCCAAGGGTTGCATTTTCTCGTTCCAGTGGCGATACTGATCTACGTGCTGCTGGCGAACTACTCGCCCATGATGGCCGGCTTCATCGCGGTGATCAGCACCGTGCTGACCAGTTGGGTGGCCAAGAGCGTAAGCTGGGTGCGCTGGCGCTACAGCGGGTCGCTCGGCCCCGAGGGCGGTCAAGCGGAAAGCCTGGGGCAGTTTCTCAACAAGGAGTTTCACCTGCTGCTCACGGCCCTGAGCAAGGGTGCTCAGAATGCCATCATGGTCTCGGTGGCCTGCGCCGCGGCCGGCATTATCGTCGGCATGGTGACTTTGACCGGCATGGGGCTGAAGTTTTCCAGCCTGGTGCTCGACCTGAGCTTCGGCATCAAGGCCCTGGCCCTTCTGCTCATCGGCCTGGCCTCCCTGGTTCTCGGATGCGGCCTGCCGGTGACGGCCAGCTACATCGTTTTGGCGACCTTGGCCGGCCCGGCCCTGCTGGACATGGGCGTGCCGATCATGACGGCCCACATGATTGTCTTCTGGTACTCCCAGGACGCCAACGTCACGCCCCCGGTGAGCCTGGCCAGTTTTGCCGGCGCCGGCATCGCGGGTGCCAACCCCATGCGCACGGCCTTCACCTCCTGGAAAATGGCCAAGGGACTCTACATCATCCCCCTGGTGATGGCCTACCGGCCCCTTTTGGGGATGGGGCCCAACTACGAGCTGCTCCACTGGGAGGTGATCGTTACCATGGTCACCACCACCCTGGGGCTGGTGGCCTTTGCTGCGGCCATCGAACGCTATTTCTTCCGTCACGCCACCCTTCTGGAAACAGCGTTGCTCTGGATCGCAACCGCCGGACTGCTCTGGCCCAACGATCTGGTCGATGCGGTGGGATTCGTCGCCCTAGTCGCCGCGGTGCTTTTGCAGAAAAGGTCCCGGCCTGCGGCGGCCTGATCGCATCGGTTGCAGAAACGAAAAGAGGGCAAACCTTATTGTGGCGCGGATATTGCCGACTGCGGCGGATCTGCACGGGCCCGGCAAGCTTGCAGCTTGTTGTGTTATTGGGCTGTATGGGATTACTTTTTACCGCGACCCTGATAGTTCAGAAAATTTCGGATGCCGCTTAAAGGAGGCGCTTTATGAAGGATCGGGGTGTTATTGTCGTCGATGTTCAAGGGGATTTCACCGCCTGGAAGAACGGGTCCCTGGCCGTTAACGGGACGGACAAAGCCTTTGTGGAGAAGTTGCAAAAGGCCACCGAGGCACTCAAGAAGGAAGGGCACCCGATCTACGCCACCCAGGATTGGCACCCCAAGGACCACGTGTCATTCTTCACCAACCACGAAGGCGGGAAGCCCTTGGATGTGGTGAAAATTGATGGCAGGACCCAGGTGCTGTGGCCGCCCCATTGTGTTCAGAACACCGAAGGGGCCGAGATACTCCTGGACACGGGTCTCTTCAACGCCATCATCAAAAAGGGCCAGGACCCGCAGTTTGACAGCTACTCGGGCTTCCAGGACGACGGCGGCGCACGCACTGAAATGGATGCGATCCTGAAGAAGGACGGCATCAAAGAGGTTATCATTTACGGCATCGCCATGGACTACTGTGTCAAGGCCACCGCCATCCATGCCGTCCAGGCGGGCTACAAGGCCACCGTGATCGAGGAATTGAGCGCACAGATCGCGCCGGATTCAGCCGCCAAGGCCAGGAAAGAAATGTTGGCGAAGGGCGTTATTTTTCAAGAGGAAAAAAGTCAATTTTCGGGGCATTTCAACAGATAAAATTATTTTTTACCGCGACCCGTATCAATAATTTGCTGCGCAGTTGAATGGGAGAAGTGAGGAGCGTCCTGATGACCATGCAGCTCGACGACCGTCTGTATCGCCTGTTCGAAAAACCCGCCGCCAGGGTTGCGGTTGAAACCCTCTGTCTGGGTCTGGGCTATACGGCCGTGGCCACCTCCGACGGCGGCACGGGCATCGCCTACACCTACCTGGATGCCAAGACCTCCTGTGCCGTGGTCAAGCACTACCGCGATTTCGAGGGCCGGTCGGCGCTCGACCTCCTGGCATACCTGCATTCCGTCGATCCCATCGAGCGCACCATGGCGCTGGCGCTGGTCAATGCCCTCAACCACCGGGCGGCCCTGGCGCTGCCGAAAGACCCCAAGAACCAATTTCTCTTCGACGCCCTGGGCATCGGCGCCGGCACCCGGGTGGCCATGGTGGGGTTTTTCGGGCCGCTGATGCGGCTTTTCGAGGAACGTGGCGCCGAGGTGGCGGTGATCGATCTCAACCGCCGGGTGGGGGCGCCCGTTGAATTTTTGCCCAAGCTGCAATCCTGGGCGGATGTCCTGATCCTCACCGCGACCTCGATTTTAAACGGCACCACCGAAGAGGTCCTGGCGGCGGCCGGCCGACGGGTCAAGACCGTCCTGCTGGGGCCCAGCACCCCGTTGACGGCCGATGCTTTCGCCCACTTGCCGGTTCATTTCCTGGCGGGCACGGTGCCCGAGGACCGTGAAGCGGTTTTCAAGGCCGTTCGGCACGGGGTCGGCACCCGCGTGATCCAGCAATACGGGCGCAAGGTCTTTCTGCAAACCAAAGCGGTCTGAGGCCCGGTCGTCCGGGATCGGACAGAATTCCTGCCGCAGGGACTATTTCCGTCAGGGCAGGAGGATCAGGCGGCCTTCGGCGGGGCGTCCGGTGGTGGCTTTGGGGGGCTGCAGCAGATGGGGGTGCTCGGATTGCGGTCGGGGCGGATCTGAGAGTGCCCCAGCGGCCATCGTTGACCCGGCAAAACCCGCCGGATCACGACCCTGAGCGCATCTGCCGCGTGCCGCGAACAATGCTCAAAACGACCGCGCCCCAGCGGTCATTGACGTCGCGGGCCGGATGTCAGCGGCCCAGGGAGGTTGTATGCGCATCATGACCCTTGCCGCCTTGACGCTCATGGCGGCCCTGCTGCTGGCCTGCGGTCCCGGTCAACAACCCGAGTGGCAACCCACCGAACAGGGCTTTGTCGACACCCAAACCGGGCTGAGCTGGCTGGCGTTGCGCGAAACCTGCAACCGCAGCTATGCGGACGTCAGCGGGGACAGCGCCCTGGCGGCGGTCGGCTGGCGAATCACCACCGTGGATGAGGTCCGTCAGCTGCTCACCCGCTGGCTGCCGGGAGCCGAGGACCAGGATCGGGCGGATGCCGAGGGTTACGCGCGGGCGGCCAACCTGCTGGCCCTGATGGGCTACCAGCACTTCAACCCGGCCTCCGGCAGCAACAACGTCTACGGCATCCTGGCCGCGGACGGCGGCTCGCCGCCGGTGGCCACCATCTGGACCCGCGCCGAAAACGAGGAGACGCACTACGGCTGGTTTGTCGATCGCTACGTGCATGTGGATGGGCACTACCACGACCCCGTCGTGGGGGTTTTTATGGTGCGGTTGGCAGCCGGCGCTCAGTGAACAACAGCGGGAGGCAAAGATGACAGCAAAAGCCAGAGGAATGGTGATGGCCGCGTTTGCGGCGGACGCGCTGGCCCTGGGGGTACACTGGGTCTACAACACCCAAGTGCTGGCGAAAAAGTTCGGCCGCCTGGAGCGCCTGGAGGCGCCTCTGGCCAAAACCTACCATGCCACCAAGGGCGCTGGCGACTTTACCCACTACGGCGACCAGACCCTGCTGCTGCTGGAATCCGTGGCCGCCGCGGGCGGGTTTCAGCTGGCGGCGTTTGCCCGGGACTGGCGGGCCTTTTTGAAGACCTACGACGGCTATGTGGACGGCGCCACCCGGGGCACCCTTGAAAATTTCGATGCCGGCGCCTCCCCCCAGGTCAGCGGGGCCCCCTCCACCGATCTGGCCGGCGCGGTCCGGATTGCGCCGCTGGTCTACCGCTACCGGGAGGATCTGGACGCTCTGGTGGCCGCCGCACGCGCCCAGACCGCCATGACCCACAACGATCCCCTGGTGATTGCCGCGGCTGATTTCCTGGCGCGCACGGGGTGGGCGGTGCTGGGGGGCAGCGCCCCGGTCGCCGCCATGCAG